>NZ_JBBCZC010000032.1:0-45802 GCF_037144575.1 Sporosarcina sp. USHLN248 | reverse complement strand
GGCTCACCGCCCGCCCCCCGGAAAGCGTGCGCCTGGAACGGAAAGCGACGGTTGTCAGGGGTTCCCCATTTATTCTCCAACCAGAAAGGGACTATCACAGAAAATCAGTTTACACTGACTTTCTGGACAGCCCCTTCATTCTTTTTAAGGATTTTAGTCATTGTAAAGATGTTTGTCCGGCTTGGCTTGAAAATGCTTGCCACGTGGAAGGCAGTCTAAGTTCGCGATGTCCTCAGTGCCTTAATTTCCATAAAGGGCTCGTAAATATGGCAAATTGAACCCTTCGCAGTTCGATTCGCAGTATACATGCGTTTGTCAACAAGCTGAACCGCGCAATCATCATTGCATGGGTGTTTTTGTTTGAAGCAGCTTATAACTTGTTAGAGTGCAAATGCCAACGCAAAACATCGCGGAATGTAAATTGCATTGTTGGACAAAGTGAAATAGTATGGACGTTATAAAAACCGCTTGAATGGAGGAGCAAAAATGTCAGAATTCAAAATTACGTACTTTTTCGATGAAGAGCATTATATTCGCCGATTTATCCATACCGATTCATTCGAAAGCGCGGAGAAAATTGTGCAAAGCGAACGCGATCAATATATTTCATTTCGCGATAGCCGCGGCATTTATCATGAATTGAATACAAGTAAAGTGCGTGTCGTCCAAATTTCAGAATATCATCGAATCGATAAGACGAAAAAGTAAGGGGAATATGCTACAACTACTCCTTGCCGTAGTGAGTACAATATTTCCCAAGCAACAATCACTTTTAACCAATCATACTTACAGCGATATAATTGCTTTTTTGTTAACAATCAAAAAAGGAAAGAATTTATTTGTCCATACAATATGGTGGACCATGCCACCAATCCTACTTCTTTCCTTTATTGTTTTCACATCGCTTGGACTAACGGTCCTTTCTAACAGAAGCACAAGCGAGTTATGAAACGTCAATATTGTATTTTATCGCTCTCTTCTATGTGCTAGTCCTGTTGATTGTTAGGTGTTGAAAAGCAAGTAAGCGCCAGTAAATAGCAGAATGGCGTATGTAAACAACTGAAACATTTTTTGATTGATCCGTGAAAAAAGATATTGACCTGCCAATTGCCCCAACAGTACGATCGGCAAAGCACATAATGCATACAACCATACTTTGTTTGATGTGCCCGCTGCAAAAATTTGTACAACTAAACTGAAGAAGTAAATGAATAAATAATACGCTAATGTTGTTCCCCGGAGTTTTGCCTTTTCTGTTTCAGTACCGGAAAAATAGAGCAGCAATGGGGGTCCTGGCATGCCGATACTCGTTGTCAAGGAACCTGAAATTGCCCCCACTATGCGGTCGCGGCCTCTCGTCTGCCCAATCCGAAATTTTAGAAGCAACAATACTGTCAAAAGCAGGATTAATATGCCAATCGCTATTTTTAAATAGTCGATATTTGAAAATGAAAATACCATCATACCAATCGGCAAACCGATAACACTTCCACTAATAAATCTCTTTAAAACACCTCGATCGATGTCACTTCGAATATTTTTAAATAAGGTCAGTGAAATGAATAACGATAAAATTAAATTCAATTGAATCGCATCTCTTGCATCAAATAGCAGGAGCAAAAACGGTGTAGCTACTATTGAAAATCCGAATCCCGTACTCGTTTGCAAAAGTGATGCCGTGAATATAAGTAGAATAAATAACCCGACTTCCAAAATGAAAACCTTCTTTATCTAAATTTCCATTCATTATAGCATAACGGATTCCATAAAATCTGACTGTTACCAAAATTAGTTTTTAATAGATTCATATAGCATTTCCATCAATTTCTTTGTATCATAGGTAATAAGAACTTTCTAACATAAAACAAAAGTTTCACAAGTTCTATTTCTCCCTTATTCTAAATGATTAGGAGGTACTATGATGTTTAAGCAAAAGGGATCTATACGCAAGAAGATCATTTGGGCTACGCTCATACCGATTTACATAATTGCCACACTCTTCAGCGCATTGTTTTATTTTCAAGCGATGGATATCGTAGAAAAAAACGTTATACCGCAATTTGAAGATTCCCTAACTACAACGATGGATGAACTATCGGGCAAGTTGCCTGCACGCGTTATTAACCGTGCCTATTCAGACAAATCTGCACATCTTCAATTGTTGAATATTTTGAATTCGGCAAAACAGAAGAGTGGATTTGAAAACATTTATATCGTCACTAAAGTTGATGGAGAAGATATGCTCTTAGCCATGTCCGACTCTACTGATTATTTAGTTCCGCAAGCGCTTACAGCAGAACAAAACAAGGCTTTGCAATCGGAAAAACCATTATTTAGTGATATCTATTCAAATGATTTAGGCGTACACAAATCGATGTTTATGCCAATTGAAGGAACCGAGGCACTGATCGGTATCGATCAAGACGCAAAATTTATTACTGACATTAAAAGAAATGTTGTCATTATCTCTCTTGCAACCGTTATCATCGGTATGTTGATTAGCATTGTGATTCCTTCATACGTTGCAAGAAAGATTTCGAAGCCGCTAACTCAACTCATCCAAATAACAGAGGAAGTCGGGAAAGGTGATTTGACGAAGTCCATTACGATCAAAAGCAGGGATGAGATCGGCCGGTTAGCCCATAGCTTTAATTTAATGAAAAACGAGCTTCAACATATGATCCAGCAAGTAAATAAAACCTCCGATAATGTAGTAGCATCGTCATCTGAAATGTCGGAGAGTGCTGACCAAATGGCGAAGGTCGCAAACCAATCGACAATTGCTACGCAAGAAGTATCAGCAACGAGCGAAGCACTTTCTGAGGCTGCAGCTCAAAACCTACTTGCTCTTGAACAAATAACAACAGGCATCCAACAGATTGCTGATTCTGCATCAAAGCTCTCGGAGGACACGTCAGACGTTTCCAAAGCAGCACATGAAGGAAGCGATTTGATCCAAGATTCAATCGAAGGCATTCATACAATTAACCAATCTGTACAAGCATCTATGAAAGTCACGCAAGTCATGCATACACGTTCGAATGACGTTACGAAAATTATTGGCATGATTACCGATATTTCCGATCAAATCAACTTGTTAGCCTTGAATGCTGCTATTGAAGCCGCCCGAGCAGGCGAAGCTGGAAAAGGATTTAGTGTTGTTGCAAGCGAAGTTCGGAACTTGGCCGAACAATCCGCTCGTTCTGCCAATCAAATTAGCACGATCATTCAAGAAATCCAAAGTGATGCGGAACAATCTGTCCAAGCAATGGAAAAAGTGTTTGAAGATGTCGAACGTGAAACCGTCATTGTAAATGAAGCCGGGAATTCATTCAAAAATATCTCAAGCCGCATCCAGCAAATTAGCGCAAGCGTCCAAGACGTTTCCGCTACGATCCAAGAAATTTCAGCTGGTTCAGAAGAAATATTAGCATCTACACATGACACAGTCCAATCGTTGGAAAATTCATCTGAACATACGCAAAATATTGCGGCATCTATGGAAGAACAACTTGCAGCTATGCAAGAAATGGTTAGCACTTCAGCGTCATTGAACGACTTGGCTGATCAATTGAAAGAAGAAATTAAGAAATTTAAAGTTGAATAACAATAAAAATCCCGTTCGCCTCAAATGGCTGCGGGATTTTTGTTTAACAGTAACCGTTTGCCGCCTTGCCCAACCGCCCTTTGCAATTAGCAGGTAATGGGGGGGCTTACTACTCTACTCAACTTATTAGGTTGAATTATTATAATTCCGAGTTGACATATCGGTATTACAGTCATAAAATAAGGAAAATTACATTCTTTTTGAAATGCTTAGATCGTTTCATGGAATTTTGATCTATGTAGACGAACAATCTTTTGTAGATCAGAGGATTTTAAATCGTACTTGAAGAAGCAGTAGGCAGACAGCTATTATTCATTCAAAAAAGATTAGTAGAAATGGGGGATCGGTATGGTAATTGAACAGATTTTTAATGAGTTAGAGCAACATTCTAGTAAAGTGATCGAATGGAGAAGGTATTTGCATCAGCATCCAGAGCTTTCGTTTGAAGAAACGGAGACCGCCGCTTTCATAAAAGAGAAACTATTGAGCTTTGGCTTGGAGGTGAAGTCGGACATTGGTGGAAATGGGCTGATCGGGATTTTGAAAGGCAGCAAGCCTGGAAAGACAATTGCATTGCGAGCTGATTTTGACGCGCTTCCGATTGCAGATGAAAAAGATGTCCCCTATAAATCAACTCGGCCGAATGTTATGCATGCTTGTGGACATGACGGCCATACTGCTGCCCTGTTAGGAACTGCACAAGCACTTAGCCAATTTCAAAAATCCATTGCAGGCACCGTTATTTTCCTTTTCCAGCATGCGGAGGAAAAACCGCCTGGCGGGGCAAAATTCATGATAGAAGATGGCGTACTGCAAGATGTCGACTTTGTATTCGGCGCCCATTTGGCATCTGATACACCGGTCGGCCATTATGCAGTTGGTTCTGCTTTCAAAATGGCAGCTGTCGATAAATTCTCCATTACAATCCAAGGAAAAGGCGGACACGGCGCTAAGCCGCATGACAGTGTCGATGCGATTGTCGTTGGCAGCGATCTTGTCAGTGCTCTGCAAAAAGTCGTTAGCAGGCAAGTGAATCCATTACAATCGGCTGTTCTCACAATCGGCGTTTTTCAAGCAGGCAGTGCTTTTAATATTATCGCAGATACTGCTAAGCTTGAAGGAACTGTACGTACATTCGATGAAGATGTCCGTCAACAAGTAAAGGAAAACATTTATACGATTACAAAGGGTATTACCGAAGCATTTGGAGCTAAGGCAACAATTGATTATTTGCATGGTTACCCTGCCCTCTATAACCATGAGATAGAAACCGATCAAGTTCGAACGATCTTCGAAAACCATTTTAGCAAAGAAAACATTATTGAATTGCAGCCATCGATGGGAGCAGAAGATTTCGCTTACTTTCTGCTTGAAAAACCGGGAACGTATTTCAAAGTAGGCTCAAGAAATGAAAACAGCGACACCCACTTCCCTCATCACCATCCAAAGTTTGACATTGATGAACGTGCTCTATTGAACACTGCAAAAGCCTTTGTTGCAATCGTTGATCATTATTTAGGGAAATAAAATCAGACCTCCTCATTGCGATAGCGCTATGAGGAGGTCTTTAACAAACTTTGACCGTTTCCTACACGATTTCTGTAAAATAACTGACAGTCTTCATTCTATCCCCAGTCCTTCTTAACTTCCATGTTTCTTCAATGAACACCTCAGCTATTTTTGCATATTTTCCACCATGCTGAGCCGCCCATTCCAACGCAACGATACTCTCATATAAATCGGACATGCGTTTCATGAAAGCTTTCGCTTCGAATGTTTGCAATGCTTGATCATAACCCGCAAACGCAACTAAATCTGCAGAAAGCTTTTCCAGCTCTGCCTTAATGGCCGCTTTCATTTCATTTTCCTGAATGATGACGAGCCGTTTTCGCATTTCATCGACAAACAGCTTATGTGCTTCGAATTTATTCACAAGGCGGATGAGCTCTAACCCTAAAATATTTGCGGTTCCTTCCCAAACAGTGAGCACTTGGGCATCGCGCAACAGTCTCGGCGTGACGAAGTCTTCGATATAGCCGTTCCCGCCATGCATTTCAATTGCCTCGTGCGCAAAATGAATTGCCTGCTCGGCGGATTCCTTTTTCATAATTGCAATGAAAAGACGGTTCAGCACTTTTTCCCGATCTGTCGCTTCACCATCCGTAACTCGCTCGTAAAGCTTAATAAAATCAAAGATCGCCGCAGTTTCAACATGAAGCTTAGCCGCCATCTTTCCTAAAGTGTCCTGTACCATTGGATAATTGGTGAGCCTTTGTCCGAATGCATTGCGACGCTCCGCATATTCTTTCGCCTCTATGAAAGCACGCCGCATAATGCCTATCGATGCCACAGCATTGCATATTCGGGATAGGTTAAGCGCTTCCATCATATAATAAAATCCTTTTGCAGGATCTCCGACGACATAAGCGACAGCTCCATCGAATTCGATTTCACCAGATGGCACAGCTCGGACGCCTAACTTATCCTTCAATCTACGGATGCGTAAACCGTTCACCTCACCGGATTCCTTGCGCCACGGGACGGCGAACAACGTCAAGCCTTTGGAACCATCAGGCGCTCCTTCCCTTCTCGCCAATACCATTGCAACACCTGCCATGCCTGCATTTGACGCAAAATATTTCTCCCCGTATAGACGATAATGATCGCCGTCTTTCACTGCTTTTACGACATTTGCACCAACATCCGAGCCACCTTGCCTCTCCGTCAAAAATGTTGCCCCTTCATACAACGGAACTTCTCCCGTGGAACAAACATTGTCTAAAAACAGCTGCTTGACATCGTCATTTGCGTAATGATCCAATAGATATGCAGTCGCTTGTGTTAAAGTAACTGGGCAATAAAATCCCGGCTCCGTTTGCGACAAAATATACCCTTGAGCAAAACTGTATGTGTAATTCCCTTTGCGAGATAGTTCGGGAATTTCTTTATGGACATAGCCGACAATCCCAGTCCTATAAGTTTCTTCTACAGTTTTCCAGTAGCCTTCATTGACCCATACTTCAGATGTTTCCTCTCCGAATTTATTGTAACGTATGAGCCTCGGCTCTCCTTCACGGTCGGTATGCTTCGCCCGTTCATCGATTTCGTTCGCGCAAGCTTCCCCAAAGCGATGCAATTCCCGTTTAGCATATTGAAGGAAATCGTCATCCAAATGATTCTCTAAAATGAATTGCAATGTCTCATCATTTTCAAAGAAATTCCGTTTCCCTTCAATCTTTCTCTCTTGCAGTACCTTCATTTCACCGCCACTCCTTCCCGCAAAGGCTGTTTTAGTATTTTGCCCGATGCGTTTCTCGGCAGCGCATCTACTTGCTCATATAAACGAGGAACTTTGAATTTCGCCAAATGCGCAGATAGATAGTCTTTCAATTCATCTACATCAATTGGCGATTTTGCCGCAAATACAGCTTTAACTGTCTCGCCCCATTCCACGTGCGGCACACCGACAACTGCCACTTCTGTCACATTAGGGAATTGCAAAATGACTTCCTCAATCTCTTTCGGATAAACATTGACCCCACCTGAAATGATCAAATCCTTCTTACGATCGACAATCCAAATGTAGCCATCTTCATCAAATCTGCCTAAGTCACCTGTCTTCAGCCATTCTCCTATGAATGTTTCTTTTGTCGCCTCGTCATCCTTATAGTAGCCAATCATATTGCCTTCACCCCAAAGGACAATTTCCCCAACCTCTCCAGGTTGAACGTCTTCACCTTGATCGTCAACGATTCGAAGTTCTGTATGAAGCGGAGCCCGCTTGCCAATACTGCCAGCTTTTGCATCATGCTCTTCTGCCAACAGCAATGATCCGCTTGGTCCCGCTTCTGTTAAACCGTACACACAGCAAATATTATCGGTTCGGAAAGCCTGTTTTACCATCCGTACTTCATTCGCGGAAAGCGGTGCACCGCCGTAAATCCACCATTTCATGGATGAGAGATCCGCCGTTTTCAACCGTGAATTGCCTGCAGTGAGTAAATACGCAACAGGCGCACCAAAAAAGTGCGTCGTCTTCTCTTTTTCTACCGTTTCAATCAATAGATCAGGAGTGAAAGTAGGTGTGAGCACAAGTGTCGAACCGACAAGTATGCCAGCCATTAAGAATAAATGCAGCGGCGCAGAATGGCTAAGCGGCATCATAAGCAACATGCGACTCTCCGGCTTCACTTCCATTTCGACTGCAATCATCGTAGCGACCGTTAATATATTTCGATAGCTAAACAGGACCCCCTTCGGCTTGCCGGTCGTTCCTGATGTATACAAAATCGTTGATTCATCGTCTTCCTTCAACAAGCAAGGAAACGAGGCATCCTCTGCGTTGTCAATTAAAGACTCGAAGCTAAGGAAATTGTCCTGTGGCTTTCCTGTTTTGATTAATAAAGAAGGAGCTTGCAACTGTTTTACTGTATCAAACACTATCTCATGTGCAATGAGTGCATCCGCATCGGAATGGTCCAAAATGTACTCTAACTCTTCAGTAGTCAGCTTCACATTAATTGGAACAACGACAGCGCCGATCCGTTGGACAGCAAAATAGGAGATGACAAACTCCTCGACATTCGGCAGAAACAGCGCCACTTTCGAACCTTTCTGAATCCCTTCCCCGATCAGTGCATGGGCGAGCCGGTTCACTAATTGATCCAACTCTTTATACGTTGTCCGTTTCCCCATACAAACTACGGCTTCCCGATTCGGATATTTACGTGCATTACGTGCCAATAACTGTGAACTATTCATCCATTCATTCCCCTTTCATTAATTTGACTTTTCAGTTTATTAAACAGACATTTCTCCTTGAACTACCTCTACCAAGACTTCAATAATTGATCATTATCCTTACCAACAAAAATGTTTCCTTCCAATGAATAAACAATCTGTTCCGCTTATTCCTTTCATCTCAAGACACAATCTCGTATTCATTCAGACGATTGAATTCAATACCTTTTTACGTTATATGGCTTTACCATGAAATAAATAGGCATCCTGCCTTTTTATTGATCCCCTGCACTAATGCACTTTTACCTATTTAGTGAAACACCACTTCTAATTTAGTTTCTGTCCAATTGATCGTACTTTTCCTTAAAATCAACAAGCAACTGTTCCATTTCAATTTTCATTTCTTGCAATTCATTAATCTTCGCTTCAATTTCACTCAATCGACGCTCCCCATATTCAATCGTCCGTTCCAACTGCCTTCGCCCCGTCCGATCTTTGTTGAATAAAAGTACCATCTCTTTAATTTCATCAAGCGAAAAACCGTACCGTTTCCCCCGAAAAATCAACTTTAGCTTCGCCAACTCTGCACTCGAATACAGCCGCTGATTATTCTCCGTCCGTTCCGGTTCAAGCAAGCCGATCTCTTCATAATAGCGGATTGTCCGAGTCGATACACCAAACATCTTCGCCATCTCCGCAATCGTCTTCAGCTTCACCACCCCTTCATCCGTTTATCTTGACTATATCATTTACGTTAACGTAAAGGGCAAGTGTAGAGTGTCATTTTTTAGTACTATCTACTATGAAACGTAACTACGACGCATTACAACGTACGCAACGGAATATAAAGCGTGTGCACCGAAACGGAACGACGGCATAACACTCCGTATAACTGTCAAAACAATTTGCAACTTCAAATCCGCATAAAAAAGTTCCACTAAGGATTTCTCCTCGTGGAACTGTTCGTTTACTCTACATTGTCGACAAGTACTGTCGCAATCTCTGGGAAGAAGGAGAGGACGACTATGAAAACGATCATAATAACAGCGTAAGGAATAACGCCTCTCACAATTTCATTAATTGAATTACGCTTGTCCAACCCTTTTAGTACAAATAGGTTTAAACCAACTGGAGGCGAAATCAGTGCCAATTCCATATTAATAACCATAATGATGGCGAACCAGATTGGGTCGAAGCCTAAAGCCATTATTATTGGATATAGAATCGGCAATGTAATTACTAATATAGAAACAGTTTCCAAGAACATTCCCAAGATAAGCAACACAATATTGATCAAAATAAAAATGATCCATGGCGAAATGTCTTGTGATGTCGCTACGTTTACGACACTTTGTGGAATTTGCAAGATTGTCATAATGTAGCCTAACAGCATTGCCCCTACAATAATGAGCAAAATCATTGCATTCGTTTTTACGGTTTCTACTAAAATCTTTTTCAAAGCTGAAAATGTCAAATTACGGTAGACAAATATTGCGATTGCAAAGCTAAACACAACGCCTACTGCCGCAGCTTCCGTTGGGGTAAATTTTCCTGAATAAATACCGCCAATAATAACGATTGGTAGCAACAGGCCCCAAATAGCTTGTTTGGAAGCCGAGAACCTTTCTCTCCAAGTTGCAGGCTTATCTTTAATATGCCGAGTTTGGTAAGCTGAAAACAGCATGAATGCAATTGTCAAAATTGCCCCAGGGATAACTCCGGCGATAAACAGTTTCCCAACAGACTCTCCAGTAACCGACCCATATATAATCATTGGAATACTGGGAGGTATTAAGATTCCTAAAGTCCCTCCAGCAGCTAACAGCCCTAATACGTGGCGCTTGTTGTAGCCGCGCTTTACCATCTCCGGTAATGCAACAGCACCTACTGTAACTGCAGTTGCCACACTTGAACCTGATATTGCGGAAAATACCGTACAACAAAAAATTGTAGCAATTGCCAGACCGCCTGGAAAATGTCTAAACCACTTGCTTGCCATATCATACAAATCTCTTCCAACGCCGCTAATGACTAAAACTTGGCTCATTAGAACATACATCGGCAAAGCGGTTAAGGAGAAGTCGTCCAAGGACTTATAGGAAATGATCGGGATTTGCATAAATGCAAACGTACCACCATTGAAAAAATACATACCCGCCACTGCCAATAAACTTAGTGCAAATGCAACGGGCAAGCCTATGAGGAGAAGAACGCCAAGTCCTCCAGTAAAGAAGATATTCATAGATGCTCTCCTCCTTTATGAACGCCGCCATCGATTAATTGTAAAATAAACGCAATGCAGAGCAGTACTCCCCCTGCGACAAGCAAGGACTCAGGTATGTACATCGGAATCCTCAATAATGATGCAGATGTTACATTCAACTTGAATGTTTTGATCACATGTAAATAACTATAAATCGTAAAAATAACACTAAATAGCAAGCCTAAAGAATTGGAAAGATAGGCCAAGATTGTTTTCATACGATCATTCACGTTATTAATCAATAAATCTACCGTAATATGCGAATAGGTCCGAACCGCATAGGCACTTCCTAAAAAACAGCTGCCGATAATCGCATAAATCGATAATTCAGTTGCCCAGGAAGTAGGTTTGTCGAAAAAGGATCTTGATACGACTTCATAGAAAGTCATAAATGTCGTAATCAATATGAGTACGCCGGCAATATATGCTCCCCATCGTACGAGCAGATCCGCAAAATGATAGACCTTTTTCACGATCGGTTCCCCCTTTACTTGAAAATCGTTCAGACTGAAGACAGCGTACCTTTTCAGTTCGTCTTCAGTCATTTTAATGTTTGTAGTTATAATTGTTTGCTTATCTCTCGAAAACGCTTATCACGTAGAAGGCAGTCTACGTGGGCGATAGCCTGCCTAACTTTCCACAAAAGACGCAAAATTCAAGGCAAATCGAACCCATCATCATTCGAGCTGCAGTATACGAGCATTTAGACAACGAGCTGAATATTTATTTCTTATCGACCATATCCAATAATTCCTGACCTAATTCTCCAGCATTTTTAACAAATACATCCCGGACAGGAGCAGCTGCTTCTATCCATTCTTCCAAATCTTCTTGAGGCACTACGTATACATCCATCCCTTTCTCCTCTAACGCTTTTGCAGATTCAGCATCCTCTTTCTCTGCTTGCTCACGAATCCACTTTTCCGTATCAGCAGCAACTTCCTCGATCAATTTTTGAGTTTTTTCAGGGAGCTTATCATAAAAATCTTTATTGACGGCCAATAAGAACTCTAAATATGCATAGTTATTAATCGTCAAATATTTGGTAACCTCTTCATATTTTCGTTGCAGCATCGCAGTTGTGCCAGAAGTTGCTCCATCGACTGTGTTACGCTGTAAGGCCATATACACTTCGCCGCCTCCCATAAATACAGGAGAAGCTCCGTATGCTTGGATCAATTCAGATGGTAAATCACCAATACTTCTAATTTTCAATCCTTTGAAATCTTCCGGTGATTTCAATTGACGTTTGTTATTCGCAAATTGAACGTAGCCATAATCAGCAAACATTAACACTTTGGCACCTTTCTCCTCCATAGCACCACGAAGCTTATCGCCAAACTCTCCGTTAACTGCTTCACCTACCGCAGAATAATCATTGAACACATACGGCACGTCAAAAATCCCCATTGCCGGCACTGTTGAAGCCCAGAGAGTCGATGAGTTCACACCCATTTCAACGCCGCCCGATAGGATTGATTGGTTCATATCTTTATCACTTAATAGCTGCCCTGCGGGATATACTTGAATATTGACATTACCGCCTGACTTTTCTTTAATTTCCTTAGCAAAATTTTCAATGCCGACTGCAACATGATGATCTTGCGGCAAGTTATACGCAAGACGAATCGTAACCTTTTCATAGTCGTCGCCATCAGCAGAGCTACTGCCTCCTGTTTCTCCATCCGCTTCGCCGCAAGCGGATAGAACCATCGTAGCCATTAAGGCAACTACAAACATTGCAAACCACTTTTTCATACTGCATTCCCCTTTTCTCTAATTTTTTCAACATGTCGAATACGCCCTAATGGTGTTTTTGTTGATAAACTAGCAGCAAAATCCGCTGCTTCCAATAGATGATTGAAATGAATACCTGTTTGCACTTTCATTCTTTCAAATAAATAACATAGGTCCTCTGTTGCTAGATTTCCTGCAGCACCTGGGGCGAAAGGACACCCGCCGATACCACTAGCGGACGTTTCAAATATTCTAATGCCAGTCCGATAAGCCATATACGCATTCGATAATCCTAACCCTCTCGTATCATGTAAATGAATTGCAACTGGCGTTTCGCCTGCGGTCTCAAGCACTTTTGCCATCAACTGCTCAACTTGGTTTGGTATCGCAATGCCAATCGTATCGGCGATGCCTATCCGATCAGCGCCAGCCTCTAACGCTTGTTGTACAATTTCAATGACATAATCTTCCTTAACATTGCCTTCATACGGGCAGCCGAAGCTAACTGCAACTGAAAAACAAGTTTTAATGCCATCCTTTTTCGCTTCTTTCACCAACTCTTTAAATTGCGACATATTTTGGGAGATCGACATACCAATATTTTTTTCGTTAAAAGTTTCAGTTGCTGCACTAACATAATTCACTTCCGACAATCGATGCCCTCTCGCCCGCTCGTACCCTTTCATATTAGGGATCAACGCGATCGCTTCTATGCCGTCAAAATGTGCAATGGATTCCAATAATTCTTTTGCATCTGCCATTTGCGGAACCTTTTTCGGGTGAACGAACGATGTAGCTTCCACTTTCTTTATGCCCGAACGTACAAGTTTCTCTATTAATGCGACCTTATCTTCTGTGCTCGTCCATTTTGGATCGTTTTGCAAACCATCCCGGGGGCTAACGTCTATTATCGTGACAGCAGACATTAAATCACCCCCTTCTCTCTTAGCTTGTTAATTTCATCCGATCCTAAACCGAGAAAACCTTTATAAATCTCCTCATTATGTGCTCCAAGAGAAGGACCGTTCCATTCAATATCTCCTGGCGTTTCCGAAAGCTTCGGCACGATGCCAGGCACCATTAATTGTTCACCATTTGGCAATTCAACTTTCCGGAGCATATCACGGGCTTGATAATGCTCGTCTTCTATAATGTCGTGAATTCCGTAAATTGGACCGACCGGAACGGAAGCTTCGTCCAATATTTTTTGCACTTCATGCATTGGATGCTGTAAAGTCCATTCCTCTATTGCGTTATCGATGAAATCTACATGATCCGCACGGCCTTGGTTTGTCGAGTACTTCGGGTCATCTGCAATATCACCTCTACCAATCGCCACCATTAGACGCTGAAAAATCCGATCACCATTGCCCCCGATTACAATATGTTTTCCATCTGCGCATTTATATGTGTTGGAAGGGGCTATGCCAGGCAATGTACTGCCTGTCCTCTCCCTTATTTGTCCCGTCAAATCATATTCAGGAAGTATCCCTTCTAATAAACTAAACACAGATTCATAGAGTGCTACATCGACGACTTGGCCTTCTCTTGAAGGGTGATGGTCACGTGCTCTTAATGCCATTAGCGTTCCAATAACCGCATATAGACCCGCAATCATGTCACCGATTGCAATGCCGACACGTACGGGCGGGCGGTCCGGATAACCAGTCAAGTATCTGAGCCCGCCGATCGCTTCCGCCACACTTCCAAATCCTGGTTTTTCTTTATAAGGACCACTTTGTCCATAGCCTGAAATTCTCGTTAAAATAATGCTTGGATTCACGTTTTTCATTTCTTCATAACCGAGGCCCCATCTCTCTAAAGTCCCCGGCTTGAAATTTTCAATTACGACATCCGCCTTTTCAACTAGTGACTTCACGATGTCTTGTCCTTCAGAATCTCGGAGATTAATCGTAATCGACTTCTTATTTCTGCTTTGCACATACCACCAAACGGAAGTATCTTCATGCATAACTCGCCAATTTCGTAAAGGATCCCCATTTTTCGGTTCCTCCACTTTAATTACTTCTGCCCCAAATTCCGAAAAAAGCTTTCCTGCAAATGGGGCGGCAACTAAATTCCCTAACTCTAACACCCTAACGCCTTCCAACGGCTTTCTATTGCTCATTTTCATTCCCCCTTACTGATTCGCAACCACTTTCATAAAGGATTGGTAATCATGTTCAATATGCGCTTTCATGCAATTTTTCGCTTCTTGTTCATCTTGGTTTACAATTGCCATGTAAATTTTTTTATGGTCTTGTAATGCACCACGCATATATTGAGGATTGCCTTCTAAAATTGCTTTTCTATAAAAGCTGTTTATTCCTCTCAGTTGTAAAGTCATCGATACTAAAAATGGATTATGGCTTGCTCTTACAACCATCTCATGAAAATTAAGGTTAACGCTAAGCAATCCCTTTACATTATTTGCGGAAATCTCCTTTTCCATGTCCCTGATGGATTTTTCCATCAGTACAATTTCATCAATTTTCCGACGTCTTGCGGCATAAAAAGCGGATAGGGACTCCATTTCTACCCGAATTTCATATAAATTTCGATAATCCTCAATCGTTGGATTCGCAACTGTAACACCACCCGAAGCATTTACCTCTAACAGACCATCCTTTTCCAATAACCGAACCGCTTCTCGGATCGGACTGCGACTGACATTCAATGTTTCAGATATTTTCTCTTCGATCAGGCGCTCCCCCGGCTTAATTTCCCCCAATGTTATCGCATTCTTTAAATACTCATAAACTTGTTCTTTTAAAGTCGTTCGCTTAACGATAATTTCCGCCAAATCTTCCACCCCAATTTTCGTCTACTGTATACAGTATTCTTCAAACACATTAAACCATCTATTTTGAGTTGTCAATATTATTTATCAATACTAAATAGACCGATAAGTATGTATTATTTTGGGATTATATTGAGAAAATAGGAATTATGACTAGATCGGATCTGTGCAAACGGTAAATAACGTAAGGGAAGGAAGCCGCAAACCAGTGGCAACCATGTATGTAAAAACGCTATATAAACGGCTTGCAACGAAACGTAATGGCGCCCGCCATATCACAACATAGTCCATTCGCAACGCAATGTAGAAAACACAGGCACTGTTTTCCAACAAAATAAAAAAACCTCCACAATGGGAGGCTTTCGCATGGTTAAATTCCGACTGGCACGATATACATGCCGGCTTCGGGGTCGTGTTTAACAACGACGTTTACACCGTAAATTTCTTTAATCATTTCTGCTGTTATAACGTCTTGCGGTTTTCCTTTGGCGGCGATTCTGCCGTCTTTCATAGCGATGATGACATCGCTATATTTAATCGCTTGGTTAATATCGTGAAGTACCATGACGATGGAGATGCCATGTTGTTTATTCAAATTGCGGACGAGCTCCAACAATTCGTATTGGTAAAATATATCCAAGTATGTCGTTGGTTCGTCTAAGAATAAGTATGGGGTTTGCTGGGTTAGCGCCATGGCGATCCAGACGCGTTGCATTTGTCCGCCGGATAGGCTATCTATCGGTATGTGGCGCTTCTCAAGCAAGTTAGTGCTTGCCAAAGCCCATTCGATTGCTTCTTCGTCATCTGTTGATGTGGAAGAGAAAAGATTTTTATACGGAATTCTTCCATAAGCTGTTAACTTTTCGACCGTCATATCGGAAGGTGCATTGTTTTGCTGGTGGACGACAGCCAACTTTTTCGCTAATTCTTTCGGCTTAAAATCGGCCAATGACTTGCCGTCTAACAGCACGTTTCCGCTTTTCGGCTTATAGTGATTCGATAAAACACCTAACAAGGTTGATTTCCCGCAGCCGTTCGGTCCAATGATTGTCGTCACTTTCCCAGTATCAATTGAGCTATCGATGCCATGCAATGTATTCCTCTTCTTGTCATATGAAAATGTGACTTCTTTAATGTCCATAGATACGATCACTCTTTCTTAGCAAAAATATGAGGAATGGCCCGCCGATTACTGCCATAATGATGGAAGCCGGAATTTCATTCGGCGCAATGAATGTCCTTCCAAGTGTATCTGCAAGCAGTATTAATAAAGCGCCTGCCAATGCAGAAAATGGGATGAGCACTTTATGGTCATTGCCGACAAGTGTTCTACCAATATGGGGGACTAATAATCCTACGAAAGCGAACATACCAGCAATCGCCGTCGCTACAGAAGCCAACAGAACAGCAATCAATGAAATGACGAATCGCGCCAAGTTCACATTGACACCGAGGCTTTTTGCAGTTCGATCTTCCAACGATAAATAGTTGCACCATTTATAAACGAAAAAGGATAATAGAATGCCAATCGTTCCATAAAGGGCGATTACTTCGACATCGCTCCATTTTTTCATGGATAACGTTGAAGTCGTCACTTGGCTCATTGACTGTGTAATGCCGCTGCCACTAAATCCGATTGCTTGGCCTAAGCCGGTAAAAAGCGCGTTGACCGCGATACCGATCAAAATCATACGAAGCGGATTCAACCCGGACTTCCATGATAAGGAATAGACTAAGAAAAACGCCAAAGCACCGCCAATAAATGCAAATAGCGGTACGAAGAAAAAGAACGTAGGGAATAGAGCAATGATAAGTACAGACATGAAGCTTGCGCCTGCAGAAACGCCAATAATCCCTGGGTCTGCCAATGGATTTCGCATAACTGCCTGCAAAAGTACACCTGCAACAGATAGAGCGGCTCCTGCAAATACCGCAATCAAAATTCGTGGTATTCGCAAGTCTTTTATAATTGCAACGTCCTCATTCGTTCCCGTCAGCAGTCCGTGAATCAATTCGATTGGTGTCACCTGAATGCTGCCGGTCAAGGCGGATTGCACGAAGACAATCGCGAGTAAAAGAATGACGACTATGAAACTGAGCATTTTTCGATTGATTCCAAACATGCCATTACCCGCCTTCAATTCTCTTCATACAGCATTGTCAAAAGAACATCCAATGCTTCTGCCGCTGCTAAGTTGCCCGTCGTGCCGAAAAGCTCCTCTTCCAAATCATAGACACGTCCGTTTTTTACGGCATTGAAATGCTTCCATATATCATTTGAACGGAACTCCTCATCGAACATATCCACCACTTGCTCCGGCATACCGTGTGCTGCCCGTAAAATGATATCTGGATTCGTTTGTTGCAAATGTTCCGTGTTGGAAGAAATAAATTCAACATCCTCGCCTGTAATGACATTCACCCCGCCAGCTCTCTTCACAAGATCGCCGATATAGGAATGCTCAGTCGCGACTAAATAGCTTCCTGGAATCCCCATCAGAATCAATACAGAAGGCTTCTCTTTCCCTTCAACTGCCTTTTCAATTTCAGCTGCTTTCTCTTCGAATTGAGCTACAATCAATTCCGCTTGTTCCATTCGATCGTATTTTTCGCCGATCTTCAATATTTCATCGAGCATCGCGTCAACGCTCTCTAAGTTGGCATACGTCATGTCGATTCCACGCTCGTCAAACATTTCTTGCAAATCGTATTTCAGCGTCGTCACCGAATAAATTTCTGTCGGCTTCAACGACAACAGCATTTCCATGTCAGGGCTCATCGGATTGCCTACTTCCTTCGCATTTTCATATCGTTTAGGCAAATCTTTATAGCTCGAAGGGACACCGACCAAATCAATTTCAAGCGCATCCATAATTTCCGTCAAAGCGACGGTCGTTGCAACGACTCGATCGCTATCCTGTTCGCCGATTTGCACATCCTCCTGACCTTCGGAACAGCCTGCAAGCATAATACTACATAACAATCCGAATAGGCCGATCGCTTTTCTCATTTCTGTACAACTCCCTTATTTACGAACACGTTTCTTCGCAAAAGCAAATACGATACCAGCAACAACGACCGCTGTAACGATTAAAATAATTATAAACGTCATGCGATTAGAAGAATCTTCTGCTTCATCCTTCACTTCTTCGGCGACAATTTCTTCTAAAGCTTCGTCTTCTAACATCTCTGACTCTTCAGTTACAACGGCATCTTCTTCGTCTTCTGCCTGTTCACTTTCTGATGCTTCATCCGACTTGTCTGCCTCTGTTTTCACTTCTGCTTGCTCTTCAGATTTCTTATCGGATTGCTCTGTTGTATCCTTTTCGGATTCTTTAATTACCTTTTGATTTTCTTTCGTCGTCGCATTTTCGTTCTTTTTTACAACCGTTTGTTCAGATTTCTTTTCTGGTGTTTTTTGAACCGGTTTCTCTTCCGTCTTCTTTGGTGTTTCCGGTTTCGTCTCCTTTGCCGGTGGTGGAGTTGTCACTGGCTTTTCCACTGGAGGAGCTGGGATGGAAGACGTGTTGAAATTAAAACGGATATCATATTTATTGTCATAATCAAAACCTGGAATGCCTGTTACGATGATATGTATTTTCGCGTTGACGACTTTTGTCAAATCCGACACAGTAAAGCGCACTACACGCGTATCACCTGATTCGCTCACTACTTGCACATCCGAGAAGCTGCCGCCATTTTGAACTTTAAAATATTGCCACCAAGAACTATTTTTCAGAGTAACCGTAACTGTAGCTTTGTCGTTTACTAATTGCACCTTCGCCGGGCTGACCATATAGTCTGCCGTCGTGGATTGCTCATTGCTATTATCTTTCAACACAGTGAACGGAACTGAATATTCCCCATCAGCAAACGTTGCGGCTTCCGCTTTCATCGGCATCATTACTGGAAGGAAAAGCACCATGACCACTGCAAACGCCATTGCTCTTAAAGATATTTTTTTCATTGCTATCTCCTTCGTTTCTACACACAACGCCGGCTGTCACAATAGTCGTGACGCCGGCATTCGTGCAAAAAATTATTTGATTGCTTCAAGCATGTTATAAACCATTTTCACTGCATGCGCACGAGTTGCGCTAGCTTTCGGTTCAAACACTTTTTCACCTTTTACAACATTACCATCGATAATGCCCAGGCCAGCTGCCAATTGAACAGCTTCTTTTGCGTAATCGTTCATTTGAGCCGCATCCGCGAACTCAACAGTTGTTTCTACATCTTTCAATAGTGAAGCATCTTTATATTCGATCGCACGGATAATCATTGTCACCATTTGCTGACGAGTGATTGCCGCATTTGGATTGAACTTTCCAGCATCACCTTGGATGATTCCTGCACGGTTCGCTGCTTCTACTTCATAAACGAAGCCTTCCATCTCTTTTGTTACATCAGAGAATGTACCTTCGAAATCTTGCTTTTCAAGATCCAATGCACGAGAGATGATTAACGCGAATTGCGCCCTTGTAATTTTGTCGTTCGGAGCAAATGTATCTGCAGTTTTACCTTTCACGATTTGCTTCTCAGCAAGTGCTTCGATGTAAGGTTTCGCCCATGATTGGTCGATATCCTTGAATGATACAGTTACTTCTTCTTCAGGCTGTTCTGGAGTCTCGGGTTGTTCCGGTGTTTCTGGTTGTTCTGGTTGTTCCGGTTGTTCTGGCGTTTCTACTACTACTGGTTCAACGCTATCTTGGTCAAATGATAAACGAACTGAATAATGGCCAGTGTGGTTCGCTGCAGCAACGAATACTGTCACTTTCGCATTCATGATTTTTGAGAAATCAGCTACTTCAAAAGATACAGTTCGTTGATTCGCCTCTTCATCTACACTAACTACACTCGCATCAACAAATTCACCATCTTGTTCAACTTGGAATTCAGTAATTTGTTCGTTGTTTGTCAGTGTGAAAGAAACGATTTGTTTGCCATCTTTGACAGACAATGCAGCAGGTGTTTCGATATAGCGTGTCATAGATGATTCTTTTTCTTCTTCTTCATGCAATACTTTAAAATCAATTGTATAATCGCCGTCTTCAATAGATGTTACTGGTGTTTCTGGTAGTTCTGGAGTTTCCGGTGCTTCTTCCTCAACTTCTGTTCCTTCTTCTTCAGTTGGAACATTGCTCGCGTCGAATTGGAAACGGATATCGTACGTATGGTCATATTCACCAAGACCAGGGATACCTGTCACGATGATATGTATTTTTGCATTCAATGCTTTTTCAACATCTGTTATTTCAAATTTCACAAGGCGAGTTTGTTTTTCTTTATCCTCGCTAACAACTTCAACATCAACAAATTTGTCGCCCTCTTGAACTTTCAGTGATTGCCAATATTGGCTGCTTAGCAACGTCATATAGACGAAAGTTTTACCATCTTCAACTTTCACTTGAGCAGGATTTTGTACATAGTTGCCTGCTGCTGACACTTCGTCACTTTCTTGTTGCAATACTTTAAATGGAAGCTCGTATGATACAGCTTCTTGCTCAGCCTCTGCTGCTGCAGACGGAAGTGCTGGCATCGCTGTAAACACAAGCAGCATTGCCGTGAATAAAACCATTACTGTTTTCTTCATTCTATATTTCTCCTTTTCTATTTACTTTGACCGCCTAAATCGTATAGCAACAAAAATTGCCACTATGACAAATAGCGCAACCGCAATGAAGAACCAGATTTTACTGCCTTCCTCAATAGAGTCAACCCATTGCTGGTCAGTCTCCTTCAAGGAACTTTCGTCAACTGCCAATCGTACAGTGTACGAATGGTCATATGGCATCTCTAACTCATCGATCACCACATGCATCTTCAACGGAAACGGCTCGGCCAAATCACCACTTACATTCAGCTGAATAACGCGCGTATCCGCTTCGTCATCCTCCGCAACGACTCGCACATCAGAAAAACTGTCGCCGCTTGCTTCTTGCAATTCTTGGACCCACTTGCTATGATTCAGTGTCATTTGCAAAATTAGCTCATCGCCATCCACCTTCAACAACGCAGGTTTTTCAAAATAATCATTTGCAATTGACGTAGAATCCCGATCTCCCTGCAGCAGCTCATAATCCACTGCATACAAGCCATCATCTAATGGCTCTGCCGCCTTTACAGGCATAAACGCGACGGACCACAACAGTAAAACAGCACCGATCAATGGCGCCAACCGTTTACCCATGGATACTCCTTCCCCATCATTCTCCATCTACGAAACTCTTAGTGAGAACTGTTATCAATTACTACTCTATCATCATAGTCGAACAGCACATAGTTTAAAAGCCCTCCTGACATAATTCACATATTGTTCACAAAAAAATGGAGGAAAGGTGACTTATGGGAAGAAATGCAATATTGGTTAATACATGTAGTACGCGGGAGAGCAAGCAAACAACAAATGTTCCACAACTTAGATCGAACAACACAACATAAACCGATCGCAACACAGCGTAGACTGATCGCATTACAACGTGAACGATAGATTAAACTGTATTCCTTCGCATTACACCTTAGGCGCTACATCCAATTGCCGACATCGATAGAGTCAATAAAACTTGGACAAAACATTATCGAGACTAGCCCAAATACAGCTTCCACAATACATTTCTTTCCAGTGCTGATGCCAACATACAGTTTGCTACATAAAAAAATCCCGCATAGAGACTATATCTCATGCGGGATTTCCAATATTATTTATCCTTTTAAGAAATCAGGTTGTGCAAAGGATGGGTTCGGATATTTATAAAACCCTTCTCCTGTTGCTCTGCCCAATTTACCTTGATCGATGTATTCTCGTTTCATAAGATCAGCCACTTTTTGAGCTTCTGGATTGCCAGTAGCTTGAGCTTTTGCCGCAACAATATTATAAGCAGTCGTTATTCCTACAACATCCAAAATTGCAAACGGTCCTAATGGAGCTCCTGTGCCGATCATCCATGTTTTGTCGATCGTCTCGACATCTGCTATTTCTCTCGCTAATAATGTTTGGGCAGCATCTAAAAATGGCACTAAGAGCGAATTTAAAATATAGCCAGGCTGTTCTTTATGCAATGGCAAAGCAACCATGCCGATCGCTTTTGCAAATTCGATCACATCTGTAAACACACTTTCATCTGTACCCGGGTGCTTCATCACTTCGGCAGTATTGTTTTTCCAAATTTCATTCGCAAAATGAAGGGCTAAAAATTTCTCAGGACGGCCAGTCGCTTCTGCAAATTGGCTTGGCAATAAAGTGGAAGAGTTCGTAGCAAAAATAGTTTTTTCTGGAGCAACTTTTCCTAACTTTTCATAGAAATCCGTCTTAATGTTGACCACTTCTGGAATAGCTTCAATGACGAGATCAGCTTTTTCAACCGCCTTAGATAGATCGCTGTTAAATGACATACGTTCAAATGCTGAATCGACATCTTCATCTGTTGCGTTCAAATCCGCTTTGTAGTTTTCTTTCAATTTCAAAATTCGTTCTTTCGCCGTGTTCAGAGCATCATCATTAATGTCGTAAACGGAAACTTCAAATCCTTTGAATGCCGTTTGATATGCAATTTGGCTTCCTAAGACGCCACTTCCTGCTACAGTAATATTTTTAAATCTCATAGTATATTGCTCCTTTCAGCCTATGGCTCATATCCTATAATTATTATAGGACAATAATTTTCATCGCGCATCTAATTTGCCTACAATTGCATTCCCTCTTTCAGGAAATACGTTCTAATATTTTAATGACCTACAATGAATTTACTTTGTTTGCAGTCATTTCCATCTCCTGAGCGACCAATTTACTGTCCGCATTCAAGTTTTCGATGATTTTGCTCATCGCTTGCAAATTCGCTGAAGTTTCCTCAACTATTGCGGCAAAATTGTTTGTGGAATCTTCAACTTCGACAGACTCCTTAATCATCTGATTAGAAGAAGCAGTAAATTTAATCAGTCCTTCATCTAACTGCTTCAGCGTACAAGCAACTTTCATAATCTGTTCGGATACGACTTGTGTTGTCAGCACGTTTTGTTCGATTTTCCGACTGCTTTCTGTCATCTTTTTAAATGCCGCTGTATTGCTAACGTTCAATTCAGACAAATTAGCTGTAATTTTTTCTGTCGTTTGATTCGTCACTTCTGCTAATTTACGGATCTCTTCTGCAACAACCGCAAACCCTTTACCTGCTTCTCCAGCTCTTGCGGCTTCTATCGAGGCATTAAGCGCCAGCAAGTTCGTTTGCTCTGTAATTCCTTTAATGAGAGCTGCAAATTCATTTGTCTCTAACAATTTATTGGATAAAGAAAGATACGTCTCATGTAAATCGGCTATATCTTTCTTCAAAACCGTCATGTCTACTGATAAAGCATCAATTTGCCGATTCCCTTCGATAGCAATGCCGTTTGCTTCTTCAGATTCTTTTTTTAATTCATTCGCCAAGGTGAATAAAGATGTGATACTGTTTTTCATGGAAATTGTATTTTGTGCAATGTCCGAAATTTGATTCGCCTGCGATTGACTGCCATCAGCCATTTCTTCAACTACAGACGCCATCTCATCTTGTGTAGACATATTTTGTTGTATGCGCTCATTCATCGAAGAAATGCTCTCTACAATTTCCGCAACATTCGCTTCTAAATCCGCTTTTTCTTTCTCCTTCAATTTTGCATCTTCCGCAAATTCTTCTGTATAGGCCACGATTTGTTTGAATTGCCCATTCGTCAACCGTATAATGACAAAAAACATAACACCTAAGAGGATGTACAAAAGGAGATAATAGCTAAATAAAGACTCTACCATTTCCTCCACACTCATAATGCGATTGACAACCATCAAAACAAAACCGTAAGTATATCCAAAAAGAAATGTAGGCAAATTTAGCTGAACAGCGGAAAAAATAGCTAAGAAAATGATGATCAATACCGTCTTAACATTTCCTCCATATAAGACATTTCCTATTAACGCTAATGTGTACACATGCAAAATCGCCGCGTACGGATACCATCTATGTTTCTTCAAAAATTGGTTGAATAAAAAATAGTAACCAACTACGCCTAACAAATCTACCCCATACAATATTGTTGGACCAACGCTATTGGTCAAAGCAGCCAACAATAATGCAGAAAACAAAGTGATCCCCATCGTAATAACCATTAAATGATTTTTCTTCATCGTATCCCTTAAAACCAATTGCTCAATCGTGTCCATTTTATCCCCCTCATTTCATTATTCCACTATAATATCGGCTACAATTGCAGTTTCTGAAGAATTAACCAAGATATGGGATAAATCGACCTGCTCGTTCACGACAATCTTCGTTCTTTTTCAAAATCATGCTGATAATTTCAATCTCCGCTTTTCTTTCAATGTTTATAACTCCATAGAAAAGGAAAGGAATTGAGAATACGTATGGAAAGGAGTGTTTATTTGTGAATGAAAAAAAGGAGCCGCATGAACGATTGACGGAAAAAAATAACGGACTGAAGGATACACAGGAAGTGCTGTATGCTAAAGACTTTAAACGTGCTGACAATGCCGCGAAGAAGAGAAATGAACAAAAGAAAGAGCGGTAACGACAAAAAGCCATAATCGACTTTAGCGAGTCGATTGTGGTTTTTTGTTTGAATGAAAGGATTGTAGTCATGAGAGAGGTGTTTGCCTATCTTGGCTTGAAAACGCTTGCCAAGGAAGGCTACCTCAGAACGCCACGTCCTAGGGGTGCCGTAATTTCTGCTAAGAGCGCAATACGGCAAATCAAACCCTTCGCCGTTCGATTCGCGTATGCGAGCGTTTGTCAACAAGCTGAAAGGATTAACAATCCTTTACATGTCGTTCATATAAGATTAATAATCTCCTTCTACAATTGTAGATGTAGAAAAAAGAGGAGGTTATACAATGTTATTGAAAAAGAAAGGCTTCAAAAAAGTGCTGCCGATTGCATTAGCTTCGACCGTCATAATAGGTGGCGCGCTAACAACTAGTTCTTATCAGAAAGTAAAAGCCGATGAGGTGAATAAGGAGCAGGAAATAAAAAACGTTATTTTCCTAATTGGGGATGGAATGGGCACTTCCTATACGTCCGCGTACCGTTATTTAAAAGATGATCCAACTACTCCTGAAATCGAGTTAACTGAGTTCGACAAATACCTTGTAGGACAACAAATGACGTATCCAGATGATCCAGAATCGACGATTACGGATTCTGCAGCTTCAGCGACTGCGATGTCCTCTGGAATAAAAACCTATAATAATGCCATCGCTGTCAATAAAGAAAAAGAAAATGTAAAAACAGTGTTAGAGGCGGCGAAAGAAGCGGGTAAATCTACCGGTCTTGTCGCAACATCAGAAATAACACATGCAACGCCGGCAGCGTTTGGCGCACATAACGAGAGCCGTAAAAATATGGATGCCATCGCTGATGATTACTATAATTTGCGCATAAACGGCAACCACTCCATTGACGTTTTATTAGGTGGAGGAAAATCAAACTTTGTACGTTCTGACGTTAATCTTGCGGAAGCTTTCAAAAACGATGGCTACAGCTATGTCACATCGAAAAATGAGCTTCTGAATGATGAAAATGATAAAATAGTAGGCTTATTCGCAGATGGCGGCATGCCGAAAATGATTGACCGTACAGAAGTGACGCCTTCTCTTGAAGAGATGACGATCGCAGCAATTGAGCGACTCAGCAAAAACGACAACGGCTTTTTCCTAATGGTTGAAGGCAGTCAAATTGATTGGGCTGGCCATGCCAATGATGTTATCGGTTCTATGAGTGAAATGGAAGACTTTGAAAAAGCATTCCGCGCAGCGATCGAATTTGCAAAAGAGGACAAGCATACGTTAGTTGTTGCGACTGCGGACCATTCAACTGGCGGATTTTCTATCGGTGCGGACGGCTCAGGAATTTGGGATACAAATGTGATCAAGGCTGTAAAAAGGACGCCTGCCTTCATTGCTGAAGAAATTGCGAATGGAACAGATGCGGAAACAGCATTGCTTCGTTATATCGATCAGGACCTTATGCCTCTAACGGCGGAAGAAATTGATGCGATAGCTGCCGCTGGTGAAAAAGCTGCCGATATCGAAACTGAACTTAAACGTCTCATTGACAAGCGCTCCTACACAGGTTGGACGACTGGCGGCCATACTGGAGAAGATGTTCCTGTCTATGCTTTCGGTCCATCAAGCGAGCTTTTTGCTGGGCTTTTAGACAACACGGATCACGCAAATATCATTTTTGACATCATTGCCGGAAAGTCCAAATAATAGGAAAGGAGAAGAAACGCAAAATCGTTTCTTCTCCTTTTACTGCAAATACCGCTTAGCTCCCGAAAACTCCGATTTATATGGTTCGACATTCACTGAAATGATTTCGATTGACCGTGAATAATTTGGGGAATGGATCATTTTTCCACCGCCAATATACATAGCAACATGGTGCACATTCCCTTTTCCTTTATTATAGGCAAAAAACAGCAAATCTCCCGGCTGCAAATCCTTCTTTCTAATAGAAATTCCAGATTGCGCTTGGGCAGTAGAGTCTCTCGGCAGTAAAATGCCATGCTGTTTGTAAATACTATATGTAAATCCCGAGCAATCAAAACCATATCCAGAAGTACCCGCCCATAAGTAGGACAGCCCTAAAAACATCTTCCCCGTCTCAAGCAAGTCTTGTTGTTCGGGCTTTGGAATGCTTTCAAAGCTCTTCGCCACTTTCACATCCGCCGTTTTCATATATTTCTCCCCATCCTTTGGAGTTTGCACGATCACCCATTGCTTCCCTTCTTTCGTAATAGGCAATATCGTATTAAAGCTTATTTCCAAAAATGGATCTTTCACTGAAGCTGTATGATATAAGTTGGTTTTCTGAACAGCGACAATCGCTATCGAACAGCCCTCATAGTTCATAGATTGCTCGGCAATATGAGATTTCGGCACCCATCCGGGATATCCTTTGCTATTTTTAGGGCTACCTTGATCTTTGACAGCAATTTTATACCAATCTCCTTTACTCTCTACTATTGTCACTTCATCACCATATAATGCTTGAGAATCGATCTTGCCAAGCAGCCATAGCTTTTGCTCATGGGACATGTCTTTTTTCCATTTCAAAATATTTACTGGATCAGTCGTTGATGGACCGTCCACTTTCCTCAGTTTATTGGGCTCTGACCAAAGCGTTGTCACCGCAACGTTGACAAAATACTTTTTATTGAGTGCCATTTGGTAACACGTATTTTCTTCATCCTGACCTATCTCTAATACACGTGATAATGCAGCTTTGTTCAACACGCTGTTTGAAAAAAATAATATAAAACAAAGGAATAATACCCTTATACTCTTTTTCAACTAAATCCCCCTTCCATGCACTTCAACCTGTTTGTAAATTTAGTATAATCCATTAGTAAAGACTATACCTTAGTTAGCAGATGAAATTTCATCATTCATCACATTTTTCAGTGACTAAACTCTTATTTAGATAATCAGTACTTCCTACATATTCGAAAATTACTGAAATTGGATTAAATTAGTAGCATAGGAGAACTTGATCATTGAAAGGGGTACGATGATGAGAGGTAAAAAATTTATTGTAAGCACGATGCTGCTCTTTATTCTATTTGTAGGATCTACAACGCAAGTATTTGCCGCAAGCAAAAGTTTTATGGATCAAATTCGTAATGAGTATGTCAATTTCGAAAAGAAATCCTCGGCAAATTACGAAAAGTATCATACAAAAACGGTCAACGACTATGAGAAATATAAAAATGCAGAGCAAGCTTCATTGGACCGTTTTATTAACCAAACGAAACAAGATTTAAATAAGTTGGAACAGCAACTAAAAGAAGATATCGCCAAATTGGAGGCCCAATATGCAGGTTCTAAGGAACATGCATCGAAACTGAGGGAATATAAAAGCGCAGTAAGCGCAACTTCGCTTAGCAGCCCGATGAGCAAATATGCACAGAGCATCAATCCAACTGCTCTCAGCAGCCATATGTCCAAATATAGAAGCGCTGTAAACCCAACTGCATTAAGCAGCCCAATGAACAGCTATCGGATGGCCGTCAATCAAACCGGATTAAGCAGTCCAATGAATTCGTATCGCATTGCGGTAAGCGAAACAGCCCTTAGCAGCCCAATGTCAGCTCTACGAATGGAAAGCAGCTCAACTGCTTTAAGCAGTGTTATGGCAGATTATAGACGAGGAAAATTAACGCAGAAACAAGCTAGAAAACAATGGGATTCTATTTTTGCGAAAGAACAAAAAAAGCTGCAAAACACAATTACAAAAGCGAAACAGGATATTGAGGCTACAAAAGAAAAAACCGACAATGCAATTCTTGAACAAAAATCATCAAAAATTAACGGCATTCTCCAGCAACGTGCAGAGTCATTGCAAGCAATTTCTGATTTACGTGCAACCCATTTCGGGCAAGGAATTACATTCGATGCTCTCATTCCCGATTTAGGTGTCATCAATATAATGGTAGATGGTGAGTGGATCGCTACCAAACAACCGCCTGCTATAAAAGACGGCGAAGTGATGGTTCCTGTACGTCTTGTTTTTGAAACAATCGATCCGTCAACTAAAGTAGCGAAGAAAGGCAATACAGTAACAATCAAAAAAAGCAATGACAACATCGTCTTTACATTGAATAAGAACAACTACACAATCAATAACAAAGCAAGTAATTTCAAAGTAGCGCCACAATTATTGAATGGTCAAACGATGGTTCCCCTTCAGCTTGTGAATGAAGCATTTGGCCCGATTGCAAAATACGACAGTTCCAAAAAGACCGTATTCATTTCAAAATAAGTAGATAAGCAGGAGAAGAAACTTTTAATGTGTTTCTTCTCCTGCTCTTTTATTGCCGCTACCATATATATCAGATTTACCATGCGCGTTCCAAATGGCGATGCTACTTTCAGAGGAGAAGATAGGAAAATGCATTGTCATACATATCGCTGCCACTACTAACGAACTCGACAATTTTCATCCAACGAAAAAATGCCCTGTTTTAAGAAAACGGGACATTTTCTTGGATTGGTTAGCAAAGCACAATTACTTTATGGGGTGTTGTTTGAGCAGGCATACTGCGCGTTGTGTTGCTATACACGACAACTAACTCACGATTTTCTGGTCTGCCCGAAAAGGACTGCCCGTTCTCAAGAAGAATCGGAGTACTTCGGGTCAGATTTAATTTTAATGTGCCATCGCTGCTTACTAGCTGACGGTTGAAATGATCCACTTTCACAAATTGTCCGGATTTCTCTTTCGCCATTACAATTGCACGATATTGAGGCGGGTAAATGAAAGGCGTAGGTGCATCTGCATCATAATAGCCGGTTACAATATCACCGACCTTCACCAATACATGATCAACAAAATACGTTCCCGGCTCAATGACAAAATTGACGACTGCACCTTCCCGATCTGCTACTGTAAACATTTTATAGCAGCCAGACCCAGTATTATTCATTTGTACCGAAAAATCATTCATTTCCATCACTCTACCGGTAAACGATTCAAAATTCATCCACATACCTCCTGTAAAAAACACTCGCTCTATAGACTATGCATCGACTATATTGGGTGTTCAACAGGGGTCAAAAAAATAAAGGCCGATAAAAGAATAATTGCAAAAACTTTGAGACCACTTCCCCTACCAAAAAATTTGTATTTCATCTACCGAATGATCTTTCAAAATAGAATTGCCGCTAATAAGAGCTGACACCCTTTCGACTGTGTCATTTCCAATAGGGACACCGCCATTTCTATGCAATAACAACCATCTTAAAATGGCAATTGCTTCAAAGTTTTTTATTTCCTCCATTTGAATAGGATGCTTTTCTAAATATGACATGGAGAAATTAACAGATAGTGATTCGGATAGATACAATTTGGTTAACATCCTGGACCATGCAAAATCATAACGAGAATCTCCTAATTGCCCATTCGTCCAATCTATGACTGTAAACCGATCACCTTCCTCCACAATGTTCTGAAGATGAAAGTCGCCATGGATCAAACAATCATGCCTCATTTTCACAGCGCTCATTATTGTCTTTAATATAGCTTCGAGATCCTTATGGCGATGAATGTCCGGAAAGAAATGTCTGATGAAGTCAGGTGTTGGAAACTGAAATTCCCCTTGGGCATCGATAAGGTGAATAGTAGATAATATTTTTCCGATTTCCTTCATACTGTTTTCAGTAAAAGATGTAAGCTGTGTTCCGTCAAACGAAGTTAATAGAACTTGTTGCCCTTCTTTGTTCCATCCCCATCCAAAAACTTTAGGAACTGGTATACCTCTTTCTAAAAGTGCTTTTAATAAAAAATATTGATAGCCAATATTCGGGTTAGCACTTTTATTCCAAATCTTAATCACAAACTCCTCATCACTGTTTTGCAACTTCATCACTTCAGCTTCGAATCCTTGTTCTAACGCCTCGATGGAAAGAACATTCTTTTGCAATAAATCATTTAATTTTTCCGTTCTCTCTTTCCACTCAATTCGCTGTAATATATTTCCCAAGAAATAATCCCCTTCCCCGTATAGTCAAATAATGATGTTACGATCATCTTCTCCCTTGGAGAGAAAAAACCTTTCCCTTCCTATCTTTTAATTCCCGAAATTGTATCTATGTCTACTCCCCCTTTGATATCCAGCCGTATACTATGGCGACTGTTAACGAAGGGTGTGATAAAAAATTGGAAATTAGTTTGTGCATGATCGTCCGAGACGAAGAGGATGTGCTTGAAAGATGCTTGCTCTCCGTTTGCGATGTTGTGGATGAAATTATTATTGTAGACACCGGCTCAATAGACCGGACGACAGAAATTGCTAAAAAATTCACGGATAATCTATTTCATTATGAATGGGCGGATGACTTTGCGGCTGCCCGTAATTATTCATTTTCACTTGCAACAAAAGAGTATATTATGTGGCTGGATGCGGATGACGTATTGGAAGATAAAGAGTCATTTTTAACCTTGAAGAAGCAATTGGATGGAACAATCAATAGAGTTTCCATGCCTTACCATTTGTCATTTAATGAGAACGGACAGGTTACACATAGTTTAAAAAGAAACAGGATCGTCAAAAATGACGCACGGTTCCAATGGTCAGGAAAGGTGCATGAGTTTTTAATCGTGTACGGCGAGGCATTGGAAAGCGACATACCAATATTGCATAAAAAAATAAAACCACACTCTTCTCGGAACTTAAAAATATATTTAAAAATGATAGAGTCTAAGACTCCGTTTACACATAGGGACACTTTTTATTTTGCAAATGAATTGATGTACAACGGTAGGACAGAAGAAGCAATCAAGTATTACGAGTCCTTCCTTTTAGAAAAAGGAGGCTGGATTGAAGACAATATTACTGCATGCTTACATTTATCTCATTGCTATAAAGAGCTTGACCAAGTGAGAAGACTCCATTATTTATTCCAAACCTTCGAATACGATACACCAAGGGCGGAAACCTGTTGTGAAATAGCAAGATACTTCATTGAACAATCTCAACTTCCACTCGCTATTTTCTGGCTTGAATTAATATTTTCATTAAAAAAACCTAAGACTATGGGCTTTGTGAATGAATCTTCTTGGACTTATGTGCCGCATATCGAGCTTTGCTATTGTTATGACCAATTAGGACAGCTTGACAAGTCATACGCACACCATATAAAAGCGAGAGAAATCGCTCCCGACCATCCAAGTGTGCTATTTAACGAAGAATATTTCAAAAAACGATTAGATTAGATGATAAAACATTGCTTCTAAGGAAAGGCAACCAAAGTCCGCTGCATCCTACAGCAACGGTTGCATGACCAGCGTCCTGCTGGCCTCAATACAGTATGCGAGCATTTGTCAACAAGCTGATACTATTTTATTCTCTTTCTGTGCATTTTTCCTTTATAGAACAGCAGTACAAGCAATCAAAAACTTTCCGAATAAAATAATACTGCTGCTATGAATGAATAGAGAAGGAGTGAGAATATGGTAAATAGAAACTTTCCTTGCAGGAGTTGCTTAACTCCGCATAACCCTTGCAGTCCTTGCCCTACCGGTCCACCTGGCCCACCTGGACCACCTGGACCTACCGGGGCTACTGGACCACTCGGACCTCAAGGGATACCTGGAGCTACTGGAGCCACGGGAGCACAAGGAATACAAGGTATTCAAGGAGTAACCGGACCGACTGGGCCTACCGGTGCACAAGGAATACAAGGTGAACCGGGACCTACTGGGCCGACTGGTGCACAAGGAATACAAGGTGAACCGGGACCAACTGGGCCGACTGGAGTACAAGGTATTCAAGGAGTAACTGGACCGACTGGGCCGACCGGAGCACAAGGCATTCAAGGCGAACCGGGACCAACTGGGCCTACCGGTGCACAAGGAATACAAGGTGAACCCGGGCCGATTGGACCTACTGGGGCTACCGGTGCACAAGGTATTCAAGGCGAACCGGGACCAACTGGGCCGACCGGTGCACAAGGTATACAAGGTGAACCGGGACCGACTGGGCCGACTGGTGCACAAGGTATACAAGGTGAACCGGGACCTACCGGGGCTACGGGAGCACAGGGCATTCAAGGTGAACCGGGACCGACTGGGCCTACTGGAATACAAGGTATTCAAGGAGTAACTGGACCGACTGGGCCGACCGGTGCACAAGGAATACAAGGTGAACCGGGACCGACTGGGCCGACTGGTGCACAAGGAATACAAGGTGAACCGGGACCAACTGGGCCGACTGGAGTACAAGGTATTCAAGGAGTAACTGGACCGACTGGGCCTACCGGAGCTCAAGGCATTCAAGGTGAACCGGGACCGACTGGGCCGACCGGTGCACAAGGAATACAAGGTGAACCCGGGCCGATTGGACCTACTGGGGCTACCGGTGCACAAGGTATTCAAGGTGAACCGGGACCGACTGGGCCGACTGGAGTACAAGGTATTCAAGGAGTAACTGGACCGACTGGGCCTACCGGAGCTCAAGGAATACAAGGAGTAACTGGACCGACTGGGCCTACCGGAGCTCAAGGAATACAAGGAGTAACTGGACCGACTGGGCCGACTGGTGCACAAGGTATACAAGGTGAACCGGGACCTACCGGGGCTACGGGAGCACAGGGCATTCAAGGAGAAATAGGGCCGACTGGACCTACCGGAGCAACGGCTGCAGGAACAGTGATCCCTTTTGCATCCGGGATTCCGGTATCTTTAACTACACTTGTCGGTGGAGCAGCAGGCACAGGTGGGTTAATTGGATTTGGCAATTCCGCTCCTACATTGAGTGTTTTAGGAGCAACGATCGATCTTACAGGTACAGCAGCCGGGCCTTTAACGAACTTTGCTTTTTCGATGCCTAGAGACGGAATCATCACATCGATTTCAGCGTATTTTAGCGTTACAGTAGGTTTATCATTAGCATTGGGATCCATCTCCGTCCAAGCACAATTGTATCAATCAACAACAAATAATATTTTCAGTCCAATATCAGGCGCAACCGTAACATTGACACCTTCCCTCGGAGGCTTAATATCCCTTGGTGCTATTGCGAGAGGAATTACGACTGGACTCAATATTCCCGTTACGTCTCAAACACGTTTGTTAATGGTATTTTCTATCACAGCAAGCGGACTCGCTGTAGCAACGACATTAGCTGGATATGCAAGTGCAGGCGTTGTCATCAATTGATAATGGGGATGGATTACCATTTACAAAAACTCCTTTCCCAATTAAGTTCCCTTCTTCCCAATGGAGGAAGGGTTCATCTTTTGTAATGAAAAAACAATATCTTTCATTACTGAAAAATGTAATATTGAAACGCCCGAGGTTTTTCCTGGTGGACAAACTTTCACTCTTTATGCTACGTTGATATCGGCACAATTGTACAATTCTTCGGGGCAAGGTGAAATTCCTTACCGGCGGTGATCGAGCACGAAGCTCGTCAGTCCGTGACCCGACCTTCCAAAAGAAGGCGGTGGAGCTGGTGAAACTCCAGCACCGACAGTTACAGTCTGGATGGGAGAAGTTTTTGTATCGGTTGCTGCTTATGCCTATAATCTGCCCTTTCATAATTGAAAGGGGGAAATGCGATGGACCATGATGACTATATGAAGCTTGCACTCGACCTCTCTCAAAGTGCAGAAGGACAAACATCACCGAATCCAATTGTCGGGGCTGTTTGTGTTAAGAATGGACAAATTGTAGGAACCGGCATGCATGTGAAAGCTGGGACCCCTCATGCCGAAGTGCACGCACTGCGAATGGCAGGCGAACTGGCAAAAGGCGCAGACCTCTATGTCACCTTGGAGCCGTGTGCCCATACAGGAAAAACGCCGCCATGCACAGATGCGATCATCGCGAGTGGAATCCGCCGTGTATTTGTTGCGTCCATTGATCCGAATCCTGCCGTCAGCGGCAAAGGAATCGGGCTTCTTAAAGCTGCAGGTATTGAAGTATCAACGATCCAAACTAAAGAGGCAGATTTTGTAAACAGGGCATATTTTCATTTTATTCAACAACAAAAACCGTACGTTACGTTGAAAGCCGCCGCCACACTCGATGGTCGTTTGGCTACGCAACAAGGGGATAGCAAATGGATTACGTCTGAACAAGCGCGAACAGATGTCCATTACCTCCGCCATACCCATGATGCGATTTTAGTTGGCGTACAAACCATTCTTCAAGATAATCCTTTCCTCACCACCCGTTTGCCCCATGGTGGAAAGAATCCAATTCGAATTATTTTAGATCGGCGTCTCAGAACACCGAAAACCGCAAATGTCGTTACGGATCGTGCGGCGGAAACAATATTATTTACACTCGATCGTGCTGAAGGCATCGAATCGTTTCGGGATTTCCCACTTGTTCGTGTAGAAACGATCAATGAGCATGCCAATTTTTTAGAAGAGGTGCTCAGACGTCTTGCGAAGATGGGTATTATGAAGCTTTTAGTCGAAGGCGGCAGCCACGTCCATTCAAGCTTCATAGAACAACAGCTTGCCAATGAGCTCTATGTATATATTGCTCCGAAGTTGATCGGCAACGGTCCTACCCTCTTCGAAAACGATAGCAGACCACTCATTGCACAATCAGAAAAACTACACATCTTTAATACAAAACAGATAGGCGAAGACATACGTCTGCACGCTGTTTTTGCAAAGGAGGTGCCTACTTATTGTTTACAGGAATCGTAGAAGAAACCGGCACCGTGAAAGAAGTTAAGCGTGCACGCAACTCTATGCAATTGTCCATCTATTGCAATGAAGTGCTGACGGAGACAGCAAAAGGAGACAGCATCGCGGTAAACGGCGTATGCTTGACAGTCGCCTACTTTACTGATTCCTATTTCGTCGCAGATGTCATGCCCGAAACATACTTTGCGACTGCTCTTTCAGAATTAACATTAGGAAACGAAGTGAATTTGGAACGTGCAATCGCCGCGAATGGTCGTTTCGGCGGACATTTCGTCACTGGACATGTTGACGGCACTGGCAAAATTACTGCAAAACGGCAATCTGCGAACGCGCTTTATATGGATATCCAAATCGAACAAAATTTATTGCGATTTGTAATGAACAAAGGATCCATCACTGTTGACGGTACATCATTGACAGTATTCGACGTGAAGGATGATCGATTCTCAATCTCGTTAATTCCTGTTACTCAGAAAGATTCAGTCATTGCACGAAAGCAAATGGGATCCAAAGTGAATGTCGAATGCGACATCTTAGTGAAGTATATGGAACAACTGCTTTTTAAAAAGAATCAGTATCATTCAGGAGACGGATTGACGATCGACAAGCTTGCCTCAAGTGGCTTTTTAATATGATTCTACAATGCTATAGCTTTTACAAACGATAATCCCAAAAAGCCTCCGGCGTATGTGCCGGGCTATCAAAGAACCACGATAAGATCCGGACAGTACTACGCAGAGGCGTAATGAATTGGAAGGATGAGATGATATGTATACAACCGTGGATAAAGCGATCGGTGAGTTAAAAAAAGGCAAGCCGATCATTGTCGTTGATAATGAAGACCGGGAAAATGAAGGAGATTTTATCGCACTCGCTGAATTTGCAACACCTGAAATGATTAATTTCATGGCAAGTGAAGGACGTGGCCTAATTTGTGTTCCAATCGAAGAAGAATTAGGAAAACAGCTTGGTTTGGCTCCGATGGTCGCAAATAATACGGATACGCATGGAACAGCTTTTACAGTGAGCATTGACCACGCCCATTCACATACCGGGATTTCTGCATTTGAACGATCTGAAACGATACTGAAAATGCTTGAGTCAGACGCATCCCCTTCTGACTTCAGAAGGCCTGGGCATATTTTCCCGCTGATCGCTCAACGAGGCGGTGTACTAACTCGACCTGGCCATACGGAAGCAGCTGTAGATCTTGCTATTCTATCAGGAGCCAAACGTGCAGGCGTCATTTGTGAAATTATGAATGAAGATGGAACGATGGCGCGAGGCGATCAATTAAAGGGGATCGCGAACAGATTGGGCCTTGTCATATTGACAATCGAAGAAATAATCGCCTACCGGAAAAAGAATGAGTCGTTAGTAGAACGGGTTGTCGAGACTGATATGCCTACATCATTCGGCCATTTTAAAGCGATTGCTTTCACGGAAAAATTGACTGGTCGAGAACATATTGCACTTGTAAAAGGCAATCCGGCTGAAGCGGATTCCCCTCTCGTCAGAATCCATTCCGAATGCATGACTGGAGATGTATTCGGTTCCTGTAGATGCGATTGCGGTCCGCAACTTCACGCAGCACTATCTGAAATCGAAACTGCAGGAGAAGGAATTTTGCTATATATGAGGCAAGAAGGCCGTGGCATCGGGCTTGTGAATAAATTAAAAGCCTACAAACTGCAAGAAACAGGTTTGGACACAGTGGAAGCCAACGAAGCGTTAGGATTCAAAGACGATTTACGGGAGTATTTCATTAGCGCACATATTTTGCGGGATTTACAAGTGTCTGCCATTCATTTATTGACAAACAATCCCCGAAAAATTGATGAGCTTGCCGCCTATGGCATCACCGTCACAAAACGAGTGCCTATTGAATTGCCTGCTGGCAATGAAAATCGAAAGTATATGGAAACGAAAAAAGAGAAATTAGGACATCTTTTGACGATATGAGGAGGAAAATTGACATGGCAATCACGTATGAAGGACATTTAATCGGAAGTGATTTGAAAATAGGTATCGTTGTATCACGTTTCAATGAGTTCATCACTGGAAAACTGTTGAGCGGTGCTGAAGATGCATTGCGCCGTCACGGTGTCAATGAACAAGACATCGAAACCGCATGGGTGCCCGGAGCGTTTGAAATACCGCTCGTCGCAAAACAGATGGCAGCCTCTAAAAAGTATGACGCGGTCATTACATTAGGAACGGTCATTAGAGGATCAACACCTCATTTCGATTACGTTTGCAATGAAGTATCCAAAGGGATTTCCGCCATTAATATGACAGAAGGTATTCCTGTCATATTTGGCGTACTGACGACTGATTCAATTGAACAAGCTGTCGAAAGGGCGGGCACAAAAGCAGGCAATAAAGGATGGGATGCCGGCACTTCGGCTATCGAAATGGCAAATTTAATGAAGCAATTGACAAACTGATTTAAGAACACTAAAAACGACTATCCTATTTGCAGTATCTGCTACCGTTAGCTCTTAGACAAATATAAGTACCGGTAACATAGTAATTCTCTATACTATTACAAATTAAAAAGCCTGTAAACGCTTATAATCTACGTTTACAGGCTTACTTTTAAAAAGTTATTTAGTATATACAAAAAGGTAAGTACCGTCAGCCTCGCTTCCAACTTTTTTTACTGAATAACCAATACCAGTTTTACTTGCTAATACGGTATTGCCATCCCAATTTGAATATTTCCTTAAAGTTCCGGTTGTTTTATTGTATTTTGGATCAAAAGCTATATATCCTTTATCACCTTTTTTAAGGTTAAACGCATAAGTATTAACTTGGCCAGCAGACGAAACCCAAGTATACCCAGCGCCAGCTTTAATCGCGTCTTTCTCTGCCGTAGCTGTAACATTGAAACTGTGAGATACAGTTGTATTTATCCCTTTTCCAACACTACATGTGACAGTTGTACAGTTAATATCAGCACTAACTTTTTTTCTAGCACCTGTTACTACACTTTTGGAAGAAGGACTATATCTCCAATATTCCCTATAATCCATAGGATTAATTTCTGAAGTAGTTTCAATATCCTCAACGACTTCTTCCCTTGGCTGATTATCCCGCTCCGCTAAATATTCTTCTTGTGACATAACAACAAATCCACTGTCTGTTAGTTTTAATGGAATTATCAAATCACCGGAAGCTGGATCAACGAATGCTTCGTTTCTATCCAAAACAACGTCATTTCCCAATGATGTTGCATTAGATATAGTTTCGAAAGGCATTAAAATGAGAATAACCCCAAGTATTGAAGCGGTAATAATACTGAAAAACTTACTCACTAAACCTTCCTCCCTTTTTGAAAATATTTTTATTGATTGTTACATATTTAACCTTAGAAAGAACGAGTATTGAATACTTTTTTTGACTGTTTCTTTAGTATTCTTTAATTTGGTAGTATATTTTTCTGTTTTCATCGAATTTCGGATTAACTACTTCTCCGTCTTCGTTCTTAATAATTTCGTTTTTATCTTTATAAGTGCCAAGGTTAACAATGAAGTTCTTTCCAGATATAGATTCAATCTCCCCCTCTACAGAAAGTGTTTCCGTAGGATTGGAATTTCTAATTACCAAGCTAACCTTAGACCCTGCTGGCTTCCATATATAATCATTATTTTCCAGGCTAATATTCGCAATTCTAATTGCATCGCCTTCAGCATTGGGAACAACATAAATAATAAATTTTTCCTCATTAAGTTTAAATTCATCAACAATTTCATTTTTTGTAATGCCTTCTTCTGTTAAACCAAACTCCAGAGCTTCTTCATATGTTGAAAATGTTTGATTGGATTGACAACCCGACAAAAAAGCAAACAATAACAATAGTAACAGTCCTTTTTGCATTCAATATCCCTCCCAAACTAACCTATCATAAGGAATCGAATTATTCAATAACTTCTAACTATTGATTAATCTATGTATATGAGGAAGAGAGAACCGGTATGTTTAGATTCTTTGAGAATTGCCCATGCATTTATAAAAAAACAGTAGAAGGAGAATCTATCATGAGAAAAGACGAAGCAAAGAAGTTGGCTAAACAAGGAATTGAGAATAGTAAAAAATACGGTATTCCGTTAAAACCAATAAAGAAAAAATGAAAAAAGGAACGAACCTTTTCCGAAGTTCGCTCCCGCTATCACACATCATCTAAAAAAGACAAGCTTTTTAAGATGAATCTATAAATAGTCGAGAACATGCAGCAATCCTTTTGCAAAGAGGTTGCGTTATTATTGTGTTCCCTTTTGATAGTCGTCTCAGTCTGCAGGAAATTCTTAGGCATTTTTGGAATTGCTCACAGTCTATTTATGTTAGCGTAACAAACAATTTCTTTAGCTTTGATTGAAATGAATTGCCATTTGGAAGACAACCTACGAAGTGCAAAATATAGTACAGACTGTAGACAAAGTATCTTTTCTTTGACTACAGTCCTTTTAAGGTTTGTAGTCATGAGATAAGTGTTTGCCCAGCTTGGCTTGAAAACGCTTGTCACGTGGAAGGCAGACTAAGTGCGCGACGTCCTGTCGCAACGACTGCATGACCTGCATCGTGCAGGCCCGCGTGAAGTCGAGCGAAGACCCGAATAGAATTTAGGTTCATGAGGGGACGAGCGAAGGAAAGGCAACCTAAGTCCGCTGCATCCTGCAGCAACGGTTGCATGACCAGCGTCCTGCTGGCCCCAACGCAGTATGCGAGCGTTTGTCAACAAGCTGAATATAGTAATCGAACTCTTCCTACATTCTACATTCAATGAGCATCTTCTTCATGAGTTTGTCCCATAGCAGAAGAAATTTGATCTGCCGCTGCCGTCACTTTGTCGATAAACAAATTTAGTTGGTCTTCAGTCGTTTGTGTTTCCAATGCCTCAATACTAATAGCGGCTAACACTTTTCCTTCAAAGTCGATGATCGGAGCCCCAACTGCTAGAGTCCCTTTCGTCTTTTCCCCTCTGCTAATTGCAAAACCTTTTCGTTTAATGCCTCGCAGCTGTTGCAACAGTGCAGTCCGTTCTTCATCGTCCTGAATCAATTGCTGCAGCAACGCCTCTGTTTCCCTCAACGGTGTATAGGCCAACATCGATTTATTTGCAGCTCCGATATGCATCGGTATGCGTTCTCCAATGCTATCGATAATGCGGACATTGCGTGGACTGTCGATGCGATCAATAATGATTGATGCTTCATCTTTTGGCGCATTCAAGTAAACGGTTTCTTCCACTTCTCGGGCCAGCGCTTCTAAAATCGGCTTTGCAACCTGGCGCACGTCAAGCTTCTCGTATTTTTTCAAGCCGATCTCTACCCACTTATAACCTAACTCATAATGTTTTGTATGTTGGTGCTGTGTGACAAGATCATGTGCTTCCAATGATTGCAGCAATCGATACACCGTACTGATTGGCAATCCCGTTTTCTCCGCCAGTTCGGCAACGAGCCATTTCTCCTTTTTTGAATCCGACATGGCTTCTATAATAAGCATAGCCCGATCTATCGATTGAATCATTTCGTTTCTCCTCCTGTCTCTTTATATTGTATCAGATACCGAACCTCTCCCCTACTCTCAATTATCTGATGCTTCAAAAGAAAAAGTGATTGACAGTAACTAATGTTCAGAATTAAAATGAGAAATATAGTATTTCACTATGTAGAATTTATTCCACTATACGGAATAATATTGAATGTAGTGAAAGCGCTTTCTCTATAGAAATAGAAAGTAGAAAGGTTGCGAGGGGAAATGGATGGGTTCACGAAATTTATTGCAGAAGCATCTGACTTCATTTGGGGAATACCGATCATTGCGATTTTGATCGGCGGTGGAGTCTTTTTAACAATTCGTCTTAGTTTTTTTCAATTTCGGTACTTTCCACATATTTTGAAGCAAACATTCGGAAAGATTTTTTCGAAAACTGAGGGAGATGGAACATTAACGCCCTTTCAGGCAACGACAAGCGCACTTGCGTCCACGATGGGAGCCGCAAACATTGTAGGTGTTCCGGTTGCAATTGCATTAGGAGGTCCAGGGGCAATTTTTTGGATGTGGCTCGTCGCCTTAATTGGCATCGGAACGAAATATTCGGAAGTTGTGTTGGGGATTCATTATCGGGAGAAGAATCATCAAGGCGAATATGTCGGCGGCCCGATGTATTACATTAAGAAAGGGCTTGGCTGGAAAAAGGTTGCTGTATTCCTATCTTTTGCACTAATGGTCGAGGTTGCTGCCAGTATGATGGTGCAATCCAATTCCATTGCTATGACAATGAAAGGCTCATTCGGTCTGCCGCCTGTTGTGACGGGCTTAATCGTTGCCCTCCTCGTCATTTTAATTACATACGGAGGCATCAAATCAATTGGTAAAGTTTCTGAGAGGCTGATCCCGTTCATGGTTGTCATTTATATTGTAGCTGCATTAATTGTCGTCACTGTGAATTTCAAAGAAGTGCCGAATGCATTTATGCTCATTTTTGAACATGCTTTCCGACCGATTTCTGCTGCTGGCGGTTTCGCGGGAGCTGGTGTGGCAGCTGCTATCCGTTGGGGGCTGGCAAGAGGTCTTTATTCCAATGAGGCAGGAATGGGAACTGCCCCGATCGCCCACTCTGCGGCCATAACAAATCACCCGGCAAAACAAGGGTTCTGGGGTGTGTTTGAAGTAATTGTCGATACATTAGTCGTTTGTACGATTACAGCACTTGTAGTATTGACGTCAGGCGTATGGAAAACGATTTCACCGGATAATGCGTCCATGATGGTAACAGAAGCATTTGTCCCTATTTTCGGTTCAACGATAGCTGGCATGATTGTATCTGCAACACTTTTTCTATTTGTCATTACAACCATTGTGGTTATCGTTTTTTACGGTGAAAAGCAAGCTGAATTTTTATTTGGAACGGCGGTATGCAAAGTAGTCCGTTTCATTTATATTGCGGCTATCATCGTCGGAGCAATTGGAGGGCTTCAATTCATTTGGCAATTCCTTGATTTGCTCTTAGCTGCCGTCGTCATTCCGAACGTAATTGCCGTCTTGTTCTTAAGCGGAAAAGTGAAAGAAATAACGAATGATTATTTTACAAATCTGTACCCAGTCGAACGTAAAAAATGAATCTATTAAGGAGGCAAGAGATATGTACAATCAACTGAAAACAATGAAAACGTATGAGCAGGTCGAGTTGTTGACTCGCCATTTGGTTAGTATGAACAGCATCAATGGGACAATAGGTGAGGTCAGGATTGTACAGGAGATTTACCAAATTCTCAGTTCATTCCCTTACTTTAAGCAACATCCGGACCATCTCTATCTCCAAAAGATTGAAGGGGATCCGATTGGCAGGCAAAATGTTTTTGCTTTCGTTGAAGGCGGACGCCAGTCGAATCAAACGGTTTTGTATCATTCGCATATCGATACGGTCGCCGTTGAAGACTTCGGCCCATTAAAAGAACATGCTTTTTCTCCAGACGCGATGGAAGCATTTTTCTGCGATTATGACAGTGATCCTGAAATTCAAAAAGAGGCACTTTCCGGTGAATGGATGTTCGGAAGAGGCTCGGTTGATATGAAAAGCGGGGCTGCTGTTCACATAGTAAATATCCTATATTTTTCGGAACATCGAGAACAGCTTGAAGGCAATGTGCTGCTTCTTTGCAATGGGGATGAAGAAAGTGAACACCGTGGCATGATTGGTGCTCTGTCTGAACTGAACCGGCTACAATTTGAGCATGGCTTAAAGTTTATTACCGCGATCAATACCGATTTTATTACACCATTGTATGACGGAGATCCACATCGATATATTTACACGGGTGCCGCAGGAAAAATTCTTCCTTGTTTCCATATATACGGGAAGGAAGTGCATGTCGGTGATACGCTTGCCGGCATCGATCCGAACTTTATTGCGGCAAAATTAACGGAACGAATTCATAATCGATATGCTTTGGCAGAGAAAATACCAAATGAATTAGTGCTGCCCCCAACTTGCCTGTACCAACGTGACACAAAGGAGCTATACACGGTGCAGACAGCAATTAGCAGCCATTTGTATTTTAACTTCTTCATTTATGAAAAAACACCTGAGCAAGTGTTGGAAATGATGTTGCAAGAGGCAAAAACTGTTTGCGAAGAAGCGGAAATTTATTTGCAAAAGCAATTTGAGGAATATATCGAATTCACGAACTTACCGAAGCGGAAACTGTCTTGGGACATCGAAGTGACTTCCTATGAAGATTATATTTTGTATTTAAACAAGCATGGTGTCCATGTCGAATCAATTATTCAAAAAACATTGGCGGAAAAAGGCTCTGGCGATTTGCGAGAAGTCTGTTTCTCTATCGTCAACGCACTGCAAGAAGCTGATCCCGAGAAGAAGGCACGCGTCATTCTGTTTTTCGCTCCCCCATTTTTGCCGCACAACTATTTGAAAGCTGATGATGCGAGGGACGTGAAAATTCAATCAGCTTTGGCGAAAGTGCTGAAAAAAATGGGCGAAGCGACAGGCGAGCAATTTGAAATCAAAAAATTCTTCCCGTACTTGGCAGATGGCAGTTTCCTTTCCATCCATGAGACGGATGAACAATTGGCGCCGCTTCTGAACAACTTGCCGGAATGGGACAATATTTACACGATCCCGTTCAACACGATTAAAAACCTCAACATCCCTTCCATCAATATGGGCGTATACGGTAAAGACGGCCACAAATGGACAGAGCGAGTGTATAAGCCATATTCCTTTGGCATACTTCCAGAACTAATCCGCGAAACGACAATTGATTTGTTGGAGCAAGAATCTGAAAAGCAGATGTTGGAAATGGCATGATAATAAATGTACCTCCCCCTCCTTTCATTTTTCATGGAGGGGGATTTTTTGAAGTAAAATCGAGCAATCGTAGAGCTTTATACGAAACCATCTCCATTATCTCTTTAATAAACATCTTGCTGCCAACTACATCCGCGATTTGCATAGAACTTGAATTGCTTTTTATTACTCAACATTCCGACAAGTGTTGCAATACATTTAATAAGACGACTATCATTTGAACGTGATCGACTGTTAAATGATGAGGTCTGTTCATCTCAGAATCCACTTTTCTATCAGATAACGTATAAGAAAGGGGAAAGAGAAATATCGGTAGCGAAGTGCAGTATCAAATTTATATGAACATGATCAACCCGAATCCAAATCGCCTGACCGTCCATTTTGAAGAGTAGGAAGAAGCGGCACGAAAAAAGCTACAAGACAGTCCTTTTTATTACATTGCCGGAGCAGCCGGGAGCGGAAAGGCGATGGAAAACAACCAAATCGCCTTCAACAAATGGGGCATTATTCCCCGTATGTTGCGAAATGTAGATGAGCGGAATTTGTCCATTGAACTTTACGGACAAACTTATCCGTTCCCTGTTCTGCTTGCTCCAATTGGCGTTCAGTCGATCATCCATAAGCATGGAGAGACTGCGTCCGCTAAAGCAGCTGCCAAGATGGGCATTCCTTTCATCGCCAGTTCCGCCTCCACCTTGCCAATGGAGAAAATAGCTGAAGCGACAGGTGATTCCCCGCGTTGATTTCAATTATACTGGGGCCGTGATAAAGATATTACAGTTAGCTTTTTAAAGCGTGCTGAAGCAGCAGGCTATTCAGCTATCGTTGTTACGTTAGATACAGCGATGATGGCCTGGCGAGAATACAACCTGAAAAATGCATATTTGCCTTTCCTTATCTGTGAAGGGTTGGGAAATTACTTTTCAGGCCCAGCCTTCCGTTCCAAAATAGCAACTCCTCCCGAAGAAGATCCAACAGCGGCAATTATGCAATGGACGAAAATTTTCGGGAACACGGGACTCACATGGGAGGACATCGAGTCTCTAAAAAAGCATACAAAGCTACCAATTTTTTTAAAAGGCATTATGCACCCAGACGATGCAAAATTGGCGCTTGAAAGAGAAGTCGATGGCATTATTGTATCCAATCATGGCGGCCGGCAAGTGGATGGCGCTGTTGGAGCACTCGATGTTTTGCCTCAAATTTGTGAAGTCATCGACGATCGAATCCCTGTTTTGATGGATAGCGGAATTAGACGTGGTTCAAATATTATGAAAGCAATCGCATTAGGGGCAAAAGCAGTGCTCATTGGCCGTCCAGCAATGTACGGTTTAGCAGTAGCTGGACAAGCTGGAGTTAAGGAAGTATTGCAAAACATGTTAGCAGACTTTGATTTAACGATGGGATTGGCCGGAGAAAATAACGTTCGAAACCTTCGCCCAGAAATCCTAAAAAAGACTTTACGTTTGTAATCAAATCAATCTCACCTTCTATTCGGATGCGGCTGTCCAATAAGTCCCTAAAATAGAACAGGTGGCGAAAAACGAATCGTTTTTCGCCACCTGTTCTTGTATTTTTCTCATTCAATACTGAAAGTAGCTCGCGGATGCCGG
>NZ_JBBCZC010000031.1:0-47624 GCF_037144575.1 Sporosarcina sp. USHLN248 | reverse complement strand
CGCCTTGTCTGACAAGCGTTTTCAAGCCAAGCTGGGCAAACACCTATCTCATGACTACAAACCTTAAAAGAACTGTAGACAAAGTAAAAAGATACTTTGTCTACAGTCTGAAAGAACGTCCTATTCGGGCGTTCTTTTTTATTTAACGAAAATCGGTTTGTAAAGATGGAAGCTATTAGTATATACGTTTGATGCTTTTTACTTCGAGTTAGACATAGTGGAACCAATTAATCTCTCGTTTGAAACCTCGCATAATACACTGAAAGCCTCTTGGACATACACAAAAGAAACTCCGTTCCGATTTTTTGCTGTCGTGGCATACTGGTCGCACCAATACCTATCGTATTGCTATTGGCTATGAAAAATTACATGTGCTTGTATTACAGATGAAATAAACAGTGTTTGGCAGGATTAATTGGAACAGGAGATGTTGTGTATGTTTCAAATAATTTATAATAGATACAGTTCTATTTTTAGGTCGCAACTATTCAATGATACATACTACAAATTCATTTTGGAGGTGAAGTTCAATTGGATACGAAAAAAACATTGGATAAAATTTCAAATGAGTATCAGAAAATACTACGGAATAACTTAGTAGGTATTTACGTTCATGGATCAATTGCATTTGGCTGCTTTAATCCGAATAAAAGTGATATTGATTTTATTGTTGTTGTTGATGAATCCCCGTCACTTGAAGAAAAGATAGCATTAATCAATGTGTTATTGAAATTATCAAGTGAGTCACCTGCGAATGGTTTTGAAATGAGTGTTGTACTTTTAGACTCATGTCAAAATTTTGCTTATCCTACACCTTTCGTACTTCACTATTCAAAACTGCACATGCAGCAATGTTTGGCTGATATTACGTCATATAGTGAAATGATGAACGGAACAGATAAAGATTTAGCTGCCCATTTTACAGTTATTAAAAATGTTGGCCTCACTCTTTTTGGAAAGCCGATTGATGACGTATTTGGGGTTGTACCGGAAAATGATTATGTAGATAGCATACGATTCGATATCGCTAATGCGGAAAACGAGATTTTTGAGCGCCCAGTCTACATTATTCTTAATTTATGTCGTGTATATGCCTATAAGCATGATCGGTTAATTTTATCGAAAGAACAAGGTGGGATGTGGGGCATTCAAAATCTTGATCATAGATATAGTCCTATAATTTCAACAGCTTTAAGAAATTATAAAAAAAACGAAGAGTGTGCATTTGATGTTGAGCTATTAAAGGAGTTTAGTAGGTATATGTCTAAGTTGATTTTTAATTAAATATAAAATGTCTTGTAAATACAATTTAGTTATCGTTTGCTTATTGCAAGGCGACCAACGGCTTAGGAGGTTGTTGCTCTATTCACGACAAATTTAATACTTTAGAAAGTAAATATAAAAGCTTTATACTATTTGAATTATTGATATACTCGTGAAAGGAAAGGGTTTATACAACTCGTTTGGGTTATAAAGGGGGAGTGGCGATGGAAGTTCAAATTAAAGAGAGTAATGAATTGAAGTTAGTCGGGTTCCGAGTGATATGCGAAGGCGATCAATTTATTACTGAAATACCTAAAGCATCTTTGCGATTAAATGATCGTGTTGACGAAATTCAGCATGTTATCAATCCGGATGTTCAAATGGGTGCGTTTGTAGTGGAACCTGAAAATGCTGAGGCAGATGGATATTGGGTTTGTGTTGAAGTGGAGGAGTTTGAAAAGATTCCTGCTGATATGGTTGCTTTAACTGTGCCGGCGCAAAAGTATGCAGTTGTAAGGCACAGGGGGAGTAATTCGAAAATAATGGATCTATATGATGACTTGCATAAATGGATTGAAAATGAAAATTATAAAAGGCTAAAAAATAGATGGCATATTGAGAAGTATTATAGTTGGACAGATATAGAAAATGTAGATTTAGAACTATGGGATACAATTGAGTGACGTGTTGAATTGGAAGCACCAATATTGCCGCGAATAAATCCTGTTGCTTGAAATTTAATTTAACGGCAGGTTTTGCTTATGCTTTCTCGTTGAATATTTTGGTTTTGTAGATAAGAGGCAGTTTGAGGCAAGTAATTTATATAGTAGAAGTCCACGCTGAAGAAAAAGTATTAGCTGCAATTCAAAGAGTGATTATTCAAAAGAAGAAAGCTGTAAATGACCTTTTTGTAATAGGTAAGTAAAAACCTCATTTATAAACTACTGCTTGCAAATAAAAGAAACCATTTGACTGCCGTAATCGTTTATATGAATAGCGATTGCGGCAGTTCCATTCTTACGCATACAGCCACACTTGACTAAATCTGTATACGAAAAAAATTGATCGGCAAACAAAGTGTTGTGTATCTAATAAACTCAGCAAATTGAAGTGGGTTTCTACAAAGCAAGTATTGTTTTTGAAGTTGAAATAGAACCTTATTATATAATAGTAAGAATGCTGTCAAATAACCTATAGAAATGAATACATTTTTAGTTGTAAAAAGGGATATGGTATAGTGAACATAAATTAGTGAAATCTCCACATTATAATGGAAGGAGAAGAAGTTACTTGAATGAACCTGAGTGCACATAGTGTAGTTGGGTGAAAGAGGGTGTAAGCACTGAAAAGGCGTAAATACGGCAGATTAATGAAGAGAGATAATGTAATTCTTTTTCCTGGTTCATTGGAAAGATTGCTTGATGAAGGTTTGGATGCTGTGGAGGATGGGGATTATGAACGTGCCATTAAAGCCTTTGAACAAGTTTATCGCTTCGATACTGACCATCAAAGCTACTTAGCACCATATGCGGTTGCTCTGTATGAGACGAAGGATTTTGTCAAGGCAAAAGAGATCGCGGAGAAGTTGTTGCAGAGCGGCACTGCGAATTATATAGATGCAATGGAATTATATCTTGCGATTAGTATTCAACTGCAATTGTACGATGAAGTGGAGATGGCAATTGATGCGCTGTTCGAAGAAGATGCCATTCCAGAAGAAATGGTGAATAAGTTTAACTATTTAAGGCAATTAAATCAAAGACTATCTGATCGCTATACACCTGATGAAACCCGTTTTCACCAAGAAACCTTCACATTGGAGGAGTTCCTTGAACAACCGGTTGAAATGCAGCAAAATATGCTTTCAACATTGGAAAGCGGAGACATAACATCTGCAATTCCCGTTATAGCGCAAATTGTTGAACAAGAAGAATTGCGACCGTTAGTTGTTACCTTTGCACTCGTATTACTTTATCAGGTAGAGTACGAGCAACCGGTAACCGTGAAAAAATTCGGCAGAGAGAAAACGGTAATCCCTTCGAAGATTGCTTTGCCAAATCAAGACGAACGAACTGCCGAAGTCCTCGATTTGTTAGGTGTGCAATTTGAAAAAGATCCTTCCATGTTGCAATTAGCAATTGAAGCTGTACAAAAGTATGGTATTTTAGATTACCCTTTTTCGTGGGATGGCTATTCGACAGAAGAGGTTGCAAAAGCATATGCACAATACATACATAGCATGTTTTCGGGGAATCAAATTGAATGTAATGACCTGTGTACATTCATCCGACATATCGATCAAGAAACGGACCGGTGAGAATTCGTAAATCTGTTGAAAGATCGAAAGACTATGATATACTGTAATGGTTGTAAATGACGTATACACGTGCGAAAATATATTGTTGATAATGATTCGGAGGTTTTTACATGTCAGTCAAATGGGAAAAAGAAGAAGGCAATAAAGGGATATTAACAGTAACAGTGCCAGCAGAGAAAGTCGATGCTGCACTTGATGAAGCGTTCAAAAAAGTGGTGAAACAAGTTCAAGCACCTGGGTTCCGCAAAGGAAAAATGCCACGCAAAATGTTTGAAAGAATGTACGGTGTAGAAGCGCTTTATAATGATGCGCTTGACATTATTCTTCCAGAAGTTTACAGCAATGCGCTTGACGAAGCAGAAGTAGAGCCAATTGCACAGCCTGAAATCGATGTAGAGCAAATGGAAAAAGGAAAAGAACTTATTTTCAAAGCTCATATTCAATTGAAGCCTGAAGTGAAATTGGGCGACTACAAAGGTCTTGAAGTGAAACGTCAAGAAACTGAAGTAACAGATGAAGAAATCGAAGAGCAATTAAAAGACCGCCAGCAAGCTTTTGCTGAAATGGTCGTTAAAGAAGACGGCGCAGTCGAAAATGGCGATACTGTCAACTTGGATTTCGAAGGATTTGTTGATGGAGAAGCATTCGAAGGCGGAAAAGCAGAAGGCTATGATCTTGAAATCGGATCGAACTCTTTCATCCCTGGTTTCGAAGAGCAAATGGTAGGCATGAAAATGGGCGAAGAGAAAGATATCGAATTGACATTCCCTGAAGAATACCATGCTGCTGAATTAGCAGGTAAACCTGCAGTGTTCAAAGTGAAAGTAAATGAAATCAAATCAAAAGAAATTCCTGAACTTGACGATGAGCTTGCAAAAGAAATCGATGAAGAAGTGGAAAGCTTGGATGCACTTCGCAGCAAATTGAAAGAAAAAACTGCTGAAGAAAAGAAGGCTGCTTCTGAAACTGCATTGCGTGACGACTTAGTCGAAGCAGCAGCAAGAAATGCAGAAATGGACATTCCAGAAGTTATGGTTGATTCTGAAGTTGACCGTATGATGAATGACTTTGCACAACGTTTGCAAATGCAAGGCATGAACCTTGACCTTTACTTCCAATTCTCTGGTCAAGACGAAGATGCATTGCGCGCTCAAATGAGAGACGATGCACTTAGCCGTGTAAGAGTTTCCCTTACATTGGAAGCAATCGGTAAAGAAGAAAACATTGAAGTGACTGAAGAAGAGATCAACGAGGAGCTTCAAAAAATGTCTGAGCAATTCGGTATGGAAATCGATCAAATCAAGCAAACTTTAGGTGGCACACAAGTTCTTGAGAATGATCTTCGTTTCAACAAAACAGTTGAATTCTTAGTGGAAAACGCAAAAGTTACTGAATAATAGCAGATGAATACGACAAGGTACGGAAGACCGTACCTTGTTTTTCTTAACTAAAGTAAGCTGAATGAACATTATAGCTTTTAAATTTGATAAAATGAATATAAAGGTGTTTTGAATTCATTCCAAGATCTGTTATTCAACTTTACTTTCAGAATGTCCGACGAATGCTTTATAAAGTTTGAATTCAAAAAAAGAGTTCAATTTTAAATGGCTCCTATTCAAGTGTATGTTATTCACGAATATTCCGACAGTTGTAATAGGAATTGTTTCTGTTTTAAAGGAATTGCATAGAGGAGTTCCGAGGTATAATATAAATTGAATAGGTCATTCTTCTTGGGAGAGAGTTAATTCTAATTAGTTGATTAAAACGGGGGAATCTTGTAAGATTGTCACTTGAATAGGGGTGAGCTTGATGTTCAAATTTAATGATGAAAAAGATAACCTGAGTTGTTCTTTCTGTGGAAAAACCCAAGACCAGGTAAGAAAGCTTGTCGCTGGTCAAGGTGTATATATTTGTGATGAATGTGTAGAGTTATGTGCTGAGATCGTTGAAGAAGAGGTTGGCCTAGATGAGGATTTCGAGCTGAAAGATGTTCCAAAGCCACGTGAAATCCAAAGTATTTTGGATGAATATATCATCGGGCAGGATCGAGCGAAAAAATCTTTAGCAGTAGCTGTTTATAACCATTACAAACGTGTCAATACGAACAGTAAAATTGATGACGTGGAAATTTCAAAATCCAATATCGTCTTGATTGGGCCGACAGGTAGCGGTAAAACGTTGTTAGCGCAAACATTAGCTCGGATTTTGGATGTTCCATTCGCAATAGCGGACGCTACATCCCTTACTGAGGCTGGTTATGTCGGCGAAGATGTTGAAAACATCCTTTTGAAGCTGATACAAGCTGCGGATTTCGATATTGATCGCGCTGAAAGAGGCATCATTTATATCGACGAAATTGATAAAGTTGCCCGTAAATCCGAAAATGCATCCATTACTCGTGATGTGTCAGGTGAAGGCGTTCAACAAGCTTTATTAAAAATTCTTGAAGGTACGGTTGCGAGTGTGCCTCCGCAAGGCGGCCGCAAACACCCTCATCAGGAGTTCTTGCAAATTGATACAACGAACATTCTATTTATCGTCGGCGGGGCATTTGACGGCATCGAAGACATTATCAAACGCCGCACAGGCCAAAAGGTGATTGGCTTCGGTACGAACAATGAAACTGCAGACGCTGAAGAGGCGTTGCTATCAAAGTTGATCCCTGAAGATTTACAACGTTTCGGCCTTATTCCAGAGTTCATTGGTCGTTTGCCGGTAATTGCAACTTTGGAACCTTTAAGTGAAGAGACGCTTTATCAAATCCTAACGGTTCCTAAAAATGCGATCGTGAAACAATACCAAAAGATGGTAGGCATGGACGGTGTCAATCTACGTTTTGAAGAAGATGCACTCAATGAAATTGCGAAAGAGGCAATCGAACGTAAAACAGGTGCACGTGGTTTGCGTTCCATCATTGAAAATATCATGTTAGATATTATGTATGAACTCCCATCGCTTGAAGAAGTTACAGAATGCGTCATTACAAAAGATGCAGTTTTGAAAAAGGCAAGTCCATTGCTATATCGGGAAGATGGCTCACAGCTTGATCTCGATCAAGAGAAAAACACGGCATGATGCCTGCAGGAATAAAGCTGACGCCGAGGATGCGAACGTTTCGCTCGTCGGTTGTCAGCTTTTCTTAACTTATAGACCATGCTTGAATTGGACATACATAACATAATGGAGGTGACTTCCGCATGCAAAATAAAAAAACAAACATACCTTTATTGCCACTTCGCGGAATGTTAGTCTACCCGACAATGATTTTACATATTGACGTTGGAAGAGAGCGCTCCGTATTTGCAATTGAACATGCAATTGCACAAGATCATTTGATTTTCTTAGCGACTCAAAAGGATACAAGTATTGAAAACCCTGAAATGGATGATTTATACAAGGTAGGAATTATAGCTTCTGTAAAATCGATGACTCAACTTCCTAATGGAACGTATCGGGTTTTAATTGAAGGACTCGATCGGGCGAAATGGTCGAATTATGAAGAAGCAGATTTATATCCTGTTGTAGATGTCCAAAAAATGTCCGACAATGAAGAGTTGGATGCGGAAAGCGAGGCCCTTATGAGGACTTTGCTTACGTATTTCAAAAAGTATTCCAAGATTTCAAAACGGGTTTCTAAAGAAACGTATGATTCCGTTGCATCTATCACTGAGCCGGGAAGATTAGCCGATATGGTTGCATCTCATTTGCCGCTGAAGCTGTCGGCTAAACAAGAAGTTCTTGAAATGACGAACGTTAAAGAACGTCTGGAATGGCTAATTAGCCGTCTTTACAATGAGCAGGAAGTTTTGAACTTAGAGCGCAAAATTAATGAGCGGGTCAAAGAAGCGATGGAGAGAACGCAAAAAGAGTTCTATCTCCGTGAGCAGATGAAAGCGATTCAAACTGAATTAGGAGATAAAGACGGTAAAGGTTTAGAGGTTGCAGAGCTTACCGCGCGAATTGAAGAAGCGAATATGCCTGAAGGTGTAAAAGAGGTTGCGCTGCGGGAATTAGATCGCTATGAAAAAGTGCCATCTGCTTCTGCAGAAAGCGGTGTAATTAGAAATTATATTGATTGGCTTGTTTCGTTGCCTTGGGCTGTAGCATCCAAAGATCATTTGGATATTAAACGATCAGAAAAGATTTTAAACCGTGATCATGAAGGTTTGGAAACCGTTAAAGAGCGTATTTTAGAATACTTGTCGGTAAGACAATTGACAAACTCATTGCGCGGTCCAATCCTTTGCTTGGACGGACCGCCAGGTGTCGGTAAAACTTCATTGGCAAAATCGATTGCTGAATCTTTAGGTAGAAAGTTTGTCCGAATCTCTTTAGGTGGCGTACGTGATGAATCGGAAATTCGTGGACATCGCCGTACTTATGTAGGAGCGATGCCGGGAAGAATCATTCAAGGAATGAAAAAAGCAGGAAAAATCAACCCTGTTTTCCTTTTGGATGAGATCGATAAAATGTCCAATGATTTTAGAGGAGATCCTTCTTCAGCGATGTTAGAAGTGTTGGATCCAGAACAAAATAGTACATTCAGTGATCATTATATCGAGGAGCCGTACGACTTATCGAATGTTCTGTTCATTGCAACATCCAACGATCTAAGTTCGATACCGGGGCCATTGCGTGACCGTATGGAAATTATCAATATTGCGGGATATACAGAGCTTGAAAAACAGGCAATTGCCAAAAACCATTTAATACCGAAACAACTGAAAGAACACGGCTTAACGAAAGCGCAAGTCCGTTTTCAAGACGAAGCGATCATGAGCGTAGTGCGTCATTATACGCGAGAAGCCGGCGTCAGGGGGTTAGAACGGGAAATCGCCCGCATTTGCCGGAAAGCTGCAAAGCTTATTGTAACAGGAGAGCAAAAGAGCATTACAGTTAGCCCGCGTACAATTGAAAGCCTATTGGGCAAAAAGAAATTCCGATATGGACAAGCAGAAGAAAACAATCAAATCGGCGTCGCAACAGGTCTTGCCTACACTGCAGTTGGCGGCGATACTTTGCAAATAGAGGTTTCATTATCACCGGGGAAGGGAAAACTTATCTTGACCGGCAAATTAGGCGATGTCATGAAAGAATCCGCACAGACAGCGTTATCCTATGTCCGATCAAAAGCAGGTGATTTCGGAATTGACGCTGATTTTTATGAATCGAATGATATTCATATCCATGTTCCCGAAGGAGCAGTGCCAAAAGACGGTCCTTCCGCTGGGGTGACAATTGCGACTGCATTGGTATCTGCATTGACGAAACGCCCAATTCGCCGAGAAGTCGGCATGACTGGTGAGATTACGCTTCGTGGCAGAGTATTGCCAATTGGCGGAGTGAAAGAGAAGACGTTAAGTGCACACCGTGCAGGCTTGACAACGATCATTTTACCGATCGATAATGAACGAGATATTGAAGAAATACCAGAAAGTGTGCGTAACGAGTTGACTTTCAGGTTCGTTTCTGACGCGGAAGAGGTCATTTCGATCGCGATAGAGGGGGCTTTAAAGTGAAAGTCAATCACGCGGAAATTGTAATAAGCGCAGTGAAACCGGAGCAATATCCAGAGGATGGATTTCCGGAATTTGCGTTAGCAGGTCGTTCGAATGTCGGAAAATCATCTTTCATCAATAAAATGATTGGCCGGAAAAGCTTAGCAAGAACTTCTTCTAAACCCGGAAAAACGCAAACATTGAATTTTTATAAAATCGAAGAACAGCTCTTTTTTGTCGATGTACCAGGGTATGGCTATGCAAAAGTTTCCAAGTCGGAACGTGAAGCTTGGGGCAAAATGATCGAGCGGTATTTGACTGGCAGAGAACAATTAAAAGCTGTCCTGTTAATTGTCGATTTGCGTCACCCTCCAACAGAGGACGATTGCATGATGTATGATTTCTTAGGGCATTATAATATCCCAACGATTGTCGTAGCGACAAAAGCGGATAAGATCCCAAAAGGCAAATGGGAAAAGCATAAAAAAATAGTCCGGGAAGAATTGCAAATGCGTGCGGGAGATCCACTTGTCCTTTTTTCATCAGAGAAAGGTATCGGGATGGAAGAAGCATGGCGTGAAATAGAAAGTCGAATGTAACAATGAAATGTCCGGATGGGTAACCCCTCATCCGGACCATTTTTTTATCTGTCTTTTAAATGCATATTGACTATTATATAATTTTCTTTATCTAATAATAATTATTCTAAAAATCGTCCGCAAACCCTATAAATTCAAATGTTGTTCACATTATAAACTTAAATTCGGCAGGAAAGTATGTTATAATTATGACCAGAAATAAGAACGTGAGAGGTGTGAACACCTAATGCATACAATCGTAGTCGGTGTCAACTATAGAACTGCACCGGTTGAAATTAGGGAAAAATTATCATTTGTAGAAGCTGAATTGCCAAAAGCGATGCAAATGCTGCAATCTGAAAAAAGTATATTAGAAAATATTGTCATATCGACTTGCAATCGTACAGAGCTTTACGCCGTTGCTGACCAACTCCACACAGGGCGGTATTATGTTAAGCGTTTCTTAGCGAATTGGTTCGGCATGTCCATTGAAGAATTATCGCCTCATTTGATCATTTATGAGAACGACGAAGCGATTGAACATTTGATGAGAGTGACAGCTGGGATCGATTCGATGGTATTAGGAGAGACACAAATCTTAGGGCAAGTCCGGGATAGCTTCTTGAAGGCTCAAGAAATCGGTACAACAGGAACAGTTTTCAATGAACTGTTCAAAAAATCGATTACACTTGCAAAACGCGGCCATTCAGAAACAGCTATTGGCGAGAATGCGGTTTCTGTTTCATATGCTGCAGTCGAATTAGGCAAAAAAATCTTCGGCAGTTTAAACAATAAGCATGTGGCGATTTTAGGTGCAGGGAAGATGGGCGAACTTGCTATTAAAAACTTGCGTGGCAGTGGAGCGAAAAAAGTGACGGTCATTAACCGTACTTTTGAAAAGGCAGCTGAAATGGCTGATCGTTTCGGCGGAGTGGCCAAGCCTATGCAAGAATTACAATGCACCCTTTTAGAGGCGGATATATTAATTAGCTCGACAGGGGCGAAAGATTTCGTCATCGATTATGAATTAATGCAATTCGTAGAAAAACTAAGGAAAGGCAAACCACTTTTCATGGTCGATATCGCAGTACCGCGCGATTTAGATCCGAAAATTGGTGAACTTCCAAATGTTTTCCTGTATGATATCGATGATTTACAAGGAATTGTAGAAGCCAACTTGGCAGAACGCAAGCGGGCGGCGGATGAAATCGGCGTAATGATCGAACAAGAAGTAGCCGAGTTTAAGGAATGGATTGCAACACTTGGCGTTGTTCCTGTAATATCCGCTTTGCGTGAAAAAGCACTTTCCATTCAGCAAGAAACAATGGAAAGCATCGAAAACAAAATGCCGAATTTGACGGCCCGTGAAAAGAAATTGCTTAACAAACATACGAAATCGATTGTCAACCAAATGTTGAAAGATCCAATTCTCCAAGCGAAAGAATTGGCATTGGATCCACAAGCAAGTGAAAAAATGGCTTTGTTTAAGCAGATTTTCGGATTGGAACAAATTTCTATGCAAGAAGAAGTTGAGAAAACTGAAAAGCAACATTCGGTAAATGACAAAAAAATTACGTATGAGCCTGACTATCAATTTTAAGCCATATCGCTTTATGGTAAAGCTGGAAAGGCAGAGAATGCATCATGGCGGAAATGACTATGGCAAGATTTCATGAAGTGATGCTTGTTTTATACGCGGTGAGCCTCGTCTTTTATTTCATCGATTATTTAAATAAAGACCGGGTTGCTCACCGCAGTGCCTTTTGGATTCTGCTGGTCGTCTATTTGATGCAAAGTGGATTCTTAATTGCTCAAGTAATTGAAATGAAAAGGTTTCCCGTCCTCTCCCTTTATGAGGGCATTTATTTTTATGCCTGGCTTCTCATATCGTTGTCTATGATTCTCCAGGCGTTTTACAGAGTCGGTTTTGCTGTTTTCTTTTTAAATGTAATCGGCTTTATTTTTATGACAATCCATACATTTACACCATCACAAGCTGGCCAGACGACGATCGAGCATTCACTCATTTCAGAACTGCTCTTTATCCATATTACATTTGCTATCCTCTCCTATGCGGCATTTGCAATGTCTTTCGTTTTTGCAGTATTATATTTGCTCGTTTATAACATGCTGAAAAACAAAAAATGGACGAGTCGTTTTACGAGACTGCCCTCTTTGCAACAATCGATGGTGGGGATGAAAGTATCCATCTATATCGGCATTCCTGTATTGCTGATCAGCCTCATTTTAGGGACGCAATGGGCAAATATCGTTTTGGATAAGTGGTCCATTTTAGATGTAAAAATTATTGGATCTTTTTTCTTAATTATTATTTATAGTTTCGTATTATTTCTACAGCGAAGTGGCAGACTGTCGGTGAATGATTTTGCATGGGCGAATATTTTTTCATTTCTATTTATCATTATCAATTTCTTCTTGGGCAGCAAGCTATCGCAATTTCATTTTTGGATGTAACAGTAATGAGCAAATAATATTCTTTTGAAATTTGCTTTTGGCAGCATATGGGTGATAAAAAACGCCGACGTTTATATGTGAGGATGCCGTAGCGCAATTGGTTGAAAGGAAGAGTTTAATGAGAAAAATAATTGTAGGTTCCAGAAGAAGTAAATTGGCGCTGACGCAAACGAATTGGTTCATCGATCAAATGAAGGCTGCGGGAGCGCCATTTGAATTTGAAGTAAAAGAGATTGTCACAAAAGGCGATAAGATTTTGGACGTCATGCTTTCCAAAGTGGGAGGAAAGGGACTGTTCGTAAAAGAAATTCAGCAGGCCCTGTTTGATAAAGAAATTGATTTTGCTGTACATAGCATGAAGGATATGCCGGCTGTTTTGCCTGAAGGCCTTACGATTGGTTGCATTCCTAAGCGTGTAGATGCGCGTGATGCCTTTATTTCCAACGGACATGTCAAGTTTATGGATTTGCCTGTCGGCGCAGTGGTTGGGACGTCCAGCCTCCGAAGAAGTTCGCAATTACTGTTGTTGCGCCCGGACTTGGAAATTAAATGGATCCGAGGCAATATCGATACACGTTTGAAAAAAATGCAAGATGGTGAATACGATGCAATTCTTCTTGCTGCAGCCGGCTTGAAAAGGATGGGTTGGAGTGATGACGTCGTAACGGAATATATGTCGATTGAAGATTGCATTCCTGCTGTCGGTCAGGGAGCTCTATCGATTGAGTGCCGAAGCGATGATGAGGAGCTGTTGTCCGAACTTCAAAAACTGAATGATGAAGAGACACGTAAAGCTGTTGAAGCAGAGCGCACCTTCTTATCCGAAATGGACGGTTCATGCCAAGTTCCAATTGCTGGATATGCTGCATACGAAGGCGATAAGCTCGAAATGACAGGTTTTATTGCTTCTCCTGATGCAAAGCAAATCTTTAAGAAAACATTCAGCGGCACTGATCCAATTGAAATTGGCCGAACAATTGCGAATGCGTTACGTGCCGAAGGAGCTGCCGAAGTGATCGAGAAAGTGAAGGCGGAAATGGATGCGTGATAGAGGTCCGCTTTTCGGAGAGACGGTTTTATTTACAGGAACCCCTAAATCTCCTGAAGTTTTCAACTTAGTTAAGCAATACGGCGGAACGCCAATCTCTTTGCCGCTAATTCAAGTTGCTGAAATTGAAGAGGCTGATGATGAACGGAAAATGAACGAATGCTCTCATTTTGATTGGTTAATTTTCACCAGTCAGAGTGCAGTGGAAGCATTTCGGGCAAAGATGCTCCGTTTCGGCTTTTCTGCCGATTTAATCCATTCAAAAATCGCAGCGGTCGGTACAAAAACTGCGGCGGCTTTAGAGAAAATCGGTTTTAACGTATCATTTATTCCGACTGTATTTAGTGCGGACACATTCGTAAAGCAATTTCAGCCTGAAACAAATAGGCAATTGAATGTGCTTTTCTTACGCGGCAATTTGGCTGGAAGTTTGATCAAGGAAGAATTGCCTTTCCATGTAGTTGAATGGACTGTTTACAAAACTGAAAAGCAATTATCTTCGATTGGAAAAATTTTAAATATATTGGATGAAGCAACAAGCGTTAACATACTGTTTGCAAGTCCGTCGGCAGTCCACATATTTGCGGAAACAATTGCTGCTAGTAGGGGATGGGAAGGATTTACGATTTGTGCAATCGGACATGTTACCGAACAAGCGCTTATCGAAGCAGGTGCCCCTCGAGTTGATGTTAAACCCGAAACATATACACTTATTGACCTCGTTGATGCATTGGCGAGACGAAAGGAAGGATTATGATGAACGAGATGCAATTTCGCCGCAATCGCCGGTTGCGTAATTCAAATACATTGCGTGCAATGGTAAGGGAAACCTCTTTGCATAAAGAGGATTTTATCTATCCGATTTTTGTCATTGAAGGCGAGAACATTAAAAACGAAATTAATTCAATGCCGGGTATTCACCAATTTTCGTTGGATCGACTTATGGAAGAAGTGGATGAAGTTGTTGCATTAGGCATTCCATCTGTTATTTTATTCGGCATTCCTGAAGAGAAAGATGCTAAAGGAACTGGCGCATATGATGATGAAGGGATTGTCCAAAAAGCAACGCGATTAATTAAAGAAAAATACCCGCAATTAGTCGTTATTGCAGATACGTGCCTATGTGAATATACAGATCATGGGCATTGTGGAATTGTTCACGGGGAAAAAGTACTTAATGATCCATCCCTCGACTTGTTGGCAAAAACGGCTGTCAGCCAAGCGAAAGCTGGAGCAGACATTATCGCGCCATCCAATATGATGGATGGATTCGTCATTGCAATTAGACAAGCGTTGGATGCGGCAGGCTTTGAAGATATTCCGATTATGTCATACGCGGTCAAATATGCATCTGCATATTACGGACCGTTCCGTGATGCTGCGGACTCAGCACCTCAGTTCGGCGATCGAAAAACATATCAGATGGATCCTGCTAACCGTTTGGAAGCACTTCGGGAAGCGGATTCCGATGTTAACGAAGGTGCGGATTTCATTATCGTAAAACCTGCCTTATCTTATTTGGATATTATGAGAGATGTAAAAAACAATGTGCTATTGCCAGTTGTTGCTTATAATGTAAGCGGAGAATATTCAATGGTAAAAGCTGCTGCTCAAAATGGCTGGGTAGATGAGAAACAAATTGTTTTAGAAACATTGATAAGTATGAAACGTGCGGGCGCAGACCTCATCATGACATACCATGCCAAAGATGCTGCACGTTGGCTGGAGGAGAAATGAAATGGCAAAAAGCTACGAAAAATCGAAAGCTGCTTTTGCGGAAGCAGTAAAGTTACTACCAGGTGGTGTGAATTCACCTGTCCGTGCATTCAAATCGGTCAATATGGATCCGATTTTCATGGAAAGCGGTAAAGGCCCAATGATTCGTGATATCGATGGCAATGAATACATCGATTATGTCCTTTCGTGGGGTCCCCTCATTTTAGGGCATACGAATGATCAAGTGGTGGAGGCCATTAAAAAGGTAGCTGAAACAGGAACAAGCTTCGGTGCACCAACTTTATTGGAAAATGAATTAGCGGAAATCGTCATTGATCGGGTACCGTCCATCGAAGTTGTTCGGATGGTATCTTCTGGTACAGAGGCGACGATGAGTGCGTTGCGTTTAGCACGCGGATATACGGGCCGAAATAAAATCTTGAAGTTTGAAGGATGCTACCATGGCCACGGAGATTCATTGCTCATTAAAGCTGGATCTGGCGTTGCTACGCTTGGTTTGCCTGACAGCCCTGGTGTCCCAGAGGGCATCGCGAAAAATACGATTACGGTCGCTTACAATGATCTTGAAAGTGTAAAAGTGGCGTTCGATCAATTCGGCGATGATATCGCTGGAGTGATCGTAGAGCCGGTTGCGGGTAATATGGGCGTTGTTCCTCCGGAGCCAGGTTTCCTTGAAGGGCTTCGTGAATTGACGGAGAAAAATGGTTCATTACTTATTTTCGATGAAGTAATGACCGGTTTCCGTGTAGACTATAATTGTGCACAAGGCTATTTTGGCATTACGCCTGATTTAACTTGCCTTGGGAAAGTAATCGGCGGCGGACTGCCTGTCGGCGCTTACGGAGGCAAACGTGAAATTATGGAGCAGATCGCTCCGGCGGGAACAGTATACCAAGCAGGCACTTTGTCTGGTAACCCACTTGCGATGACAGCAGGCATTGAAACTTTAAAGCAATTGACACCTGACTCCTATAAATATTTCATGAAATTGGGCGACCAATTGGAGGCCGGATTCAGAGAAGCAGCTTCAAAATACAATATCCCACACACTGTCAACCGTGCAGGATCAATGATCGGATTCTTCTTTACGAACGAAAAAGTATTTAATTACGATCAAGCAAAAACAGCAGACCTTAACTTGTTTGCAGAATATTACCGTTTGATGGCTGACGAAGGCATTTTCTTACCGCCATCCCAATTTGAAGGCATGTTCTTATCGACTGCGCACACTGAAGAGCATATCACAAAAACAGTGGCTGCTTTCCATAAAGTATTTGAGCAGTTGTCAAGATAATTTACTTTGAAACACCTTTTCCTCTTTTGTGTTGAGGAAAAGGTGTTTTTATAATGACATTGATTCGATCAAATGAGTTTTTAATTGACCTTGATGGTGAAGATAGGAACTACGCCAGTAAACCACCATTTATATGGGCTTTTCCTCTGAAATTGACTTTGGCGCATTCTATTCACAATTGTCTATGCATATCATAGCAAATGAATGATTATGGGAGGGAGACAGTTGAAGAATATAGAGTGGAAAATGGAGGAGGTTTTTTATTTTCCTCCTGAGATAGGATTGCCAAAGCACACGGACACGATAAGGGTAAAAGCTGGTTTTACGGAAAAGCGATCAGAAGAGGCTGTGCGTTTGACAGGCATTTACCATATCGCTGCAAAAATTGATTTTGAAGAAGGTCAGCGTGCGGAGGATTTATCGGATTCATATGTTTATATCGATGATGTAGAGTTAGATGGACAAAAAGGATACTTTGAATATGCGGTGCCGCTCCATGTCGATTTGCCTGCAGAAGTTCAGGCCCCACTGCAATTGACCGCAAAAGATGTGAAGACAACGATCGATGATCAGGGAGCTTTTAAAATTGTATGGAATGTCAACTGTTCCTATGTCGATGGGAGGGAAGATAAGCTAGTAGAGAAGACAGAAAAGAAAACAGTAGCACAGCAAGAAGTCGAACCTCAAGCTAAAGACACATCTCAACAGGAGATTGAGCTGAAGAACAAATTGACTGCCAAAGAAAAGAGTGAGCCGGAGGACAAAGTAACCGTTAGAGAAAAGAATGAGCCTAAGGTTAATGCCACCGCAAAAATAGAGACAGAGACGAAAGAAAAAGCCGTTGCCAAACAAGTAAGCGCACGAAAAGAAGAATCTGTCACTAAGCAAGAAAGCGATGCAAAAGAAACCGCTGTTGCACAACCGACCTCAGAAACCGAAAATAAGGCAGATACAACAGAGGTAATGAGTAATCATTCGGAACAAGCTGAAACTAAAAAAGAAACGGCTGTCAATAAGACGAAACCGAATGAAGAGGTAGCCAATTTGACAGTACTGGATGCTGAAAAAGGAGCTGAACAGCCGATTGCTGCTGGAACTTCAAATGCTCCAACAGTTAACGTGGTCGCAATGCATGACAGCAGTTCATACGGCGACTATGACGATATGCTGTCATACATTGCGGGGTTGCCTGATGAATGGAGTACGACGTCATTCCGTTCAAATGATGTTTTTGTACAGTAAAAATGCAAGGCCGCATAGAAGGCAAAGCAGTAAAAAGTCTCCGGTCGTCGGCACGAACAATAGCCGAATGAGCTGAAAAACGGCGATTGGTATAATAATGTTTTTGCAATAAAATCTTGTTTTTCGGAGCCACGGTGGCAATAAATATGGGTTATAGCCTTTTCTCATATTCCCATCCTTTCATATAGATAGTGTACTTGACGGTAACCTTACTCGTCATATACAATATGGATAACTGTATAATGATGCATTGATCGGGATAGTAAGCAACATCTTTTATTCAAGAGAGGGCGCCAATGGTGGAAGGTGCCTATAAAAGATTTGCCGAACGTCACCCGGGAGCAGTTTCCGTGAACAAATAGTAGCGGAAGCCGGTTAGAAGCCGTTATTTGTGATTGAGGTGCGTGGCTTTTCCATGCACGAATAAAGGTGGTACCACGAACAACTCCTTCGTCCTTTTAGGCGAACGGAGTTTTTTTATTTTCACCGTTCATTCACAAAACAACGTCTTATGAAAAAGGAGGAATTCAGATGTCAACAGAAAACATTTCGATGCCGACAAAGTACGATCCGAAGTCAATCGAAGCAGGCCGCTACGAATGGTGGCTCAAAGGTGAGTTTTTTAAAGCGCAGCCTGAAAGTGGCAAAGAGCCGTATACGATCGTCATTCCGCCACCGAACGTAACAGGTAAACTCCACTTAGGCCATGCCTGGGACACGGCCTTGCAAGATATTCTCATTCGAATGAAAAGAATGCAAGGCTACGATGCTCTTTGGCTGCCGGGTATGGACCATGCAGGGATTGCTACTCAAGCGAAAGTTGAAGAAAAGCTCCGTGCAGATGGCAAAACGCGCTACGACTTAGGCCGCGAAAAATTCCTTGAAGAAACATGGAAATGGAAAGAGGAATATGCTAGCCATATTCGCGCACAATGGTCTAAATTAGGGCTATCGCTCGACTATTCTCGTGAACGTTTTACATTAGATGAGGGGCTGTCAAAAGCAGTTCGTGAAGTGTTCGTTAAATTGTATGAAAAAGGGATCATTTATCGCGGCGAATACATCATTAACTGGGATCCGGCAACAAAAACGGCAATTTCCGATATTGAAGTTATCCATAAAGATGTTCAGGGTGCATTCTATCATATGCGTTACCCACTATCTGACGGAACGGGTAGCATTGAAATCGCGACAACTCGCCCCGAAACAATGTTAGGCGATACGGCTGTTGCTGTTCATCCAGAAGATGAGCGTTACAAACATCTCATTGGAAAAATGGTGAAGTTGCCGATTGTTGGTCGAGAAATCCCGATCGTTGCTGATGACTACGTAGATATGGAATTCGGAAGTGGGGCTGTTAAAATTACGCCTGCACATGACCCGAACGACTTTGAAATAGGTAACCGCCATAATCTTCCACGCGTTTTAGTGATGCATGAAGATGGCACAATGAATGAACGTGCTGGCAAATATGAAGGGATGGACCGCTTTGAGTGCAGGAAAGCAATCGTTAAAGATTTGCAGGATATGGGTGTATTATTTAAAATTGAAGATCATTTACATTCCGTAGGTCATTCAGAGCGTAGTGGGGCTGTTGTCGAGCCATACTTATCCACGCAATGGTTCGTAAAAATGGCACCTCTTGCAGAACAAGCGATTAAGCTTCAGGAGACTGATGAAAAAGTCAATTTTGTACCGGAACGATTTGAAAAGACCTACTTAACTTGGATGGAAAATATTCATGATTGGTGTATTTCACGTCAATTATGGTGGGGCCATCGCATTCCGGCTTGGTATCATAAAGAGACTGGCGAAATTTACGTTGGCCACGAGGCACCTGAAGATGCCGAAAATTATCATCAAGACGAAGATGTATTGGATACATGGTTCTCCTCTGCATTATGGCCGTTTTCTACGATGGGCTGGCCGGATGTCGACAATGAAGAATTTAAACGCTATTATCCAACAGACGCTTTAGTGACAGGATATGACATCATTTTCTTCTGGGTGTCTCGCATGATTTTCCAAGGACTTGAATTCACGGGGAAACGTCCATTTGATGATGTTTTAATCCACGGACTTGTACGTGCGGAAGATGGACGTAAAATGTCAAAATCACTTGGCAATGGTGTAGACCCAATGGATGTCATCGATCAATACGGCGCAGATGCCTTGCGTTATTTCTTAACGACAGGCTCATCTCCTGGTCAAGATTTGCGTTATTCTACTGAAAAAGTGGAAGCAGTTTGGAACTTTGCAAATAAAATATGGAATGCGTCCCGTTTCGCTTTAATGAATATGGATGGCATGACATATGACGAAATCGATTTGTCAGGCGAAAAATCCGTAGCGGATGCTTGGATTTTAACTCGATTAAATGAAACGATTGAGCAAGTAACGAAGCTTGCTGACAAATATGAGTTTGGTGAAGTTGGACGCACATTGTACAATTTCATTTGGGATGATTTCTGCGACTGGTATATAGAAATGGCGAAATTGCCATTGTACGGCGATGACGAAGCTGCGAAAAAGACGACTCGTTCCGTACTTGCATATGTATTGGACAACACGATGCGTTTATTGCACCCAATGATGCCATTCATTACAGAAGAAATATGGCAAAACATCCCGCATGATGGCGAATCGATAACGGTAGCAAAATGGCCTGTAGCAGATCCTGCTTTGACAGATGAAGCGAAGGCTTCCAACATGAAGCTATTGGTCGATTTAATTCATGCAGTCCGCAATATACGAGCGGAAGTGAATACACCGATGAGCAAAAAGGTATCGCTTTACATCGCTGCAAAAGACGAAGCGACAGTTAACGTGTTGGAAACCAACCGTAATTATATTGAGCGCTTCTGTAATCCGGAAACACTTGAAATCGGAGTTGCGATTACACCACCAGGAAAGTCGATGTCGGCAGTCATTACAGGAGCTGAGCTATTTTTGCCGCTTGAAGGATTGTTGAATATTGATGAAGAAATCGAACGTTTGAAAAAAGAATTGGCGAAATGGGAAGGCGAAGTGAAACGGGTTCAAGGGAAGTTGTCAAATGAAAGTTTCGTTTCAAAAGCTCCAGAAGCTGTTGTAGCTGAAGAACGCGCGAAAGAAAAGGATTATTTAGAGAAAAAGGCGGCTGTTGAACGCCGTATTGAAGAGCTTCAAGAAATTTAAAGACTATAAAATCCCTGTCATTGCGACAGGGATTTTTGTATATACTGGATCAGCTTTTCAGCAATTGAAAAATCATGCGTTTTGTAAAGTGATCTTGCACCAACGGGATCTTCGATTTCATTCAACACCCATCTGCCGTCCGGAAGCAGAAGAAAGTCAATACCGATATAATCGCTTTTCAATGCTTTAGCGATCGTTTGCACTTGACGAACTTGCCATTCAGAAAGAGAATACTTTTCGATTGAGCCGCCTAAAGTATAATTTGATTTGAATGAATCATTCCCTTTCCGTTTTACAGCGCCTACAACATCGTTACCAATCATGAAAACACGAACGTCTTGGGCGTTTGACTCAATATATGGCTGACAAATTGCTGTTTTATCATGAAAAGCTGTGAAAAATTCATCCGCTTGTTCTTGCGTGTGACAAAGGAAAACTTCGTTGCCGCCATGGCCGTTCACTGTTTTTAGAACGACCGGATAGCCATGTATATTTGCAGTGGATAAAATTTTTTTACTTGGGATCGTTGGGATCCCTAATATTGTTGACAATTCATATGTTCTCAATTTATTGTTCGCAATGGCATTCACTTCAGATCGATTCACAACTCTAAAACCTTCAGACTCCCATCTCTTGGAAAGGGAAGAATTACGATCGCGAAATAGGATAAAATCTGCATCACGATCAGGTTCTTTGCCTTCGACAAGTAAACGGAGCGTTATGTCTGCTTTCTTGGCGCATTTGTACATTTCATCAATGAAGCCGGAATTACGTTCCGCTTCATACGCTGTGTAATAAAGATAGCCTTTCATGATAACTTACCTATAATATATTCAATCATTTTGTCCGCGACGTTTATGCCCGTCACATTATAAATATTTCGTATATGTGCTGCGGCATTTACTTCACATAATAGGGGTCGATCATCTTCTCCGAAAAGCAAATCCACTCCCGCAAACTCAGCACCGACCGCAGCTGCTGCTTGTATGGCCAAATCCTTCTGCTCCTCTGTCAGTTCGATGACAGTAGCTGTACCGCCATTCGTAATATTGGCACGGAAATCCGTCTCAGAAGCACGGTGCATCGCCGCCACAATTTCTCCGCCGACGATGTTTACGCGAATGTCTCTTCCTTTACTCGTTTCAATATATTGCTGGAAGACATAATCAACGCCTCTTAACTCGTCCACTTTATTGTAGAATTGTTCTTCGGTTTCAATCAAATAGACTTTCATGCCGAAAGAACCGTGTCCTTCTTTTATGATTAGAGGAAGGGATAACGTATCCAGTACTCTTTCGTAATAGCCGGATTGTGCAATTGTAAATGCGGGATATACTTTTGGAGCAATGATCGTCTTTGGCATTCGAATGCCATTTTTAGCTAATTGTATATATTGCTTCGCTTTATTATCGCAAGTTTCGATCACCTCTGGATCATTAAATACAGGGATTCCTTCGTTTTTTAAAAACGTTGCCAATAAAATATCTTTATCTAAAAAAACGACGAAATCCGGACGTTCTTCTAATCCGCTTTGTACATCCATAAGTACTTCATAATTTTTTTTAATGAATGCACGTAAACCCGCACGTTCAGCTGCTTCAGCCAGCAGCTCCGCCTGATCCCGGAATTTGTCGCTCGTCAAGCTGCCGTTATAAATGACCCAACAATCTTTCATCCGTATCCCTCCCGCCATGATATAATTACCTAAGCTGATTTTAACATAAGGAGTGGACATTTTGATTCCTAAATTGAATGACTATAAAGAGCGCTTTCAAATAGATAGTGTTAGTGTAATAAAACCTGGTTTGGATAGCATGCGAAAGGCTTTGGAAAAGGCGGGTAACCCGGAAAAGGATCTTCGCATCATCCACGTTGCTGGCACAAACGGCAAAGGCTCAACAATTGCTTTCATGGAAGCGATGTTGAAAGAGCATGGGTATAAAACAGGTGTTTTTTCTTCTCCTGCGTTGTATGATGTGCACGACCAAATACGCTTCGATGGTAGACCTATTCGCCAGGAGGAAATGGAGCGTTCTTTTGAAAAGATGAAAGAGGCGGGGGTAAGTGGACTATTAACTGATTTCGAATTGCTGACAGTGGCTGCTTTCGTAGCATTTGAGCGCAATAAACCGGATTATGTATTGTTAGAATGTGGAATGGGCGGTACTTTGGATAGTACAAATGTCGTTACGCCAATTGTTTCAGTTATTACTACAATCGCAAAGGATCATGAATCGTTTTTAGGTAATACGATTCGTGAAATTGCAAAGCATAAAGCTGGAATAATAAAAGAGACTGTTCCTGTAATTGCAGGAGAATTGCCGAGGGAGGCAGAAGAGGTTATAAGAAAGAAAGCATTTTTGGAACAAAGTAATTTGCTGTTGTATGGCACAGATTTTAAAATGTGCATGGATGAAACGGAAATATTCAGTGGTAGCAGGCAAATACCTTTGCAAAATAGAAGGATGAAGGGCCCGCATCAAGGGATGAATTGTGCGGTTGCAATTCAAGCATTGCTGTCGGCAAATGTTCCGCTACAAAACGATAAAATTGTGAAAGCAGTTGAACAGGCGCAATTGCCTTTCCGCTTTCAAGAAGTCGCGCCGAATATCTTTTTGGATGGTGCACATAATCCTGCAGCGGCAAAAGTATTAGCAGAGACAATTCGGAAAGAATTTCCTGGCGAAAAAGTGGATTTTGTCATTGGAATGCTATCAACTAAAGATATAAGAGCTACATTGGATGAACTGATTCCAGTGGCTTCATCATTTACTTTTTTACCATTTTCTCATCCTTCAGCAGCTTCAACGGAAATGCTATTAGCTTGCTGTAATCATCCAGTGAAAAGAGCGGAAATATCAAATGATGAAACTATCATCCTAAAAACAATCAACGGAAAGAAGAAAATAGTTGCAGGTTCACTATATCTTTTAGCTGGACTTTTGAACCATACTCATATAAGATTAGAATTATAGGAAAATTGGGCATTGGAAGTAGTTCCATTTTAACCCACCTTATAAGCTACCTTTAAAACGAATAGAGTACATAACATTTCGTTATAAAAACCGGCGGTAAAATGCACGATTGGATCATCACAATCAGTGGGCTGTAACATTCCCACTCACTTTATCCCATTGTTTGTAGTTAGGAGTGGATGCATTTGCAGTTGTCGAAGAATAAGCTGTCCACTATAGCCCATTTCATAGTTTGGCTACTCATAGTGCCACCGGGGCTTTTATACTTGTTAAGTAATTATTGGCCAGAAGATGTTAATTTGGCATATCTTTTCTTGTTTATCATCTTTTCATTTTTGACGGTCCTGTTTCCGATTAAGCTAAATGGACAACCAGTATCATTAGTGATGTGGGTGACTTTGCCTGCATTTTTATTGTATGGTGTAGCCGTGGAAGCGGTCGTTATGCAATTGGCCATTGTTGCGGCAATTTTTTCAATTCGAAGCAACCAGCGAAATATCCATAGGCTGTTTTTTAACTCTACGATGATGTTTATCCTCTCTGTATTGTCCGCCATCGCATTTTATTTTATAGGCGGACAAACAGGTTCAATGTCATTTTGGCTCGTCCTTATATGTGCGACAATTTATCGTCTTCTCTATACTTTTGTCAATTTTGAACTGATTAAAATGTATATGAAGGTGATTCGAAAAAGATCCCCATTTTCTATAAAGGATATTATCTATGAATATGCAACAGCCATTTTAGTATTGCCATTGGCGCTTACATTTTATGCTTTATTAAATATAATTGGTGTAAGCGCATTCTTATTATTAGGGCTTCCATTTTTTAGTACGTTACTCATTATTCGACTTCATGGACGTTCGGAAAAAGTGAATCATCTTATAAAAAAAGCAGGCGATATTGGAGTAGAGCTTTCCATTATGAATAATGGAGAACAAGTTACGGAACATTTCATTAAAAAGACGAGCGAATTATTCAATGCAGACTTTGTGTTCCTATTTGATAATCATGAATATCACTTAGAATTGTCAAAGTTTTATAATCGAAAGAGGTTTGTTGAACAAGAATACACGATTCACATCGGTGAAGGAGTCGCAGGTTTAGTCTTTGAAAAAAATGATCCGATTATTTATTCCAAAAGAAGAGACTGGGAAAAAGTGGCTACAGGTTTGGCGCCAGATGAAATGGAGAGCATTTTATGCATCCCGATTACACATAACAATAAAATTGAAGGTATTTTACTTTTAGGATCTAAGAAGAAGTCCCAGTTTAAGGATTTCCAATTAAGAATTTTAGATTTGTTAGGTTCTTACTATATTGTATCGACTGAAAAGGCCAAATATATGCAAGAAGTACTGTTAAGAAGTGAACGCTGTGCTTTGACAAAATTATATAACTATCGGTATTTGGAAGAGCAATTGCAAGCGGAAATCAGTCGAATGGAAAAAGGAAATATTGATACATTATCGGTTGTTATAGTAGATGTCGATCATTTTAAAAGTGTCAATGATTCATACGGACATCAAAGTGGAAATGACATCCTCTATGAATTAAGTCGAATCCTTGAAAATGTTCTGCCTGAAAATGGAACGGTCGGCAGGTATGGCGGAGAAGAATTCGTATTTATTTTACCTGGTTTTACAAAAGAGAAGGCTTTTGCTTTTGCTGAAGATTTTCGTAAGAAGATTAAACACCATCCATTCAAAGTCACTCCCGACCTTTTTTCGGAAAGAGGACCCATCGAAGTGTTTATTACAGTAAGCATCGGTGTTTCCAATGCGCCAGTGGATACTGATGAAGCGATGACTTTATTGCGCAATGCAGACAGGGCGCTTTATCTCGGAGCAAAGCAAGCTGGCAGGGATCGTGTCGCTGAATATGTAAAATAAAAAGCAGGGGGGATAAAATGAAAGTGACAAAGACACAAAAATGGCAAGTATATGCTCTTTGGGTTGCAGTCGTTCCAATCTCATTCGTCATGGCCTTTCATTTCTTTCCCACTGGACAGATGGATTATGTCAATTTGTCTATCAATCTTCTTATACTAATCGCCATTATGATGTTGCCGATTGCTTTTGACAACGTAACGATTACGTTGGAGAGATGGGTCATCTTCACTGTGTTTTTTAATTATGGCATTCTCGCCGAAATGATTTTTATGCAAGTTGCAATGCTTGTATTATTGTTTACTCAAACTACAAATTTAAGCAAAGTCTTCCGTTTCAGTGTAAACTCCATCATCTTTGCAATTGTTTCACTCGTTAGCGGCTCTGTCTATTATTTAGTAGGTGGCACGCCGCTATTTGAAAACATTGGACTTTTTGCGTTGACAGGCTTCATCTATGCTTCTCTTTATTCCATCATCAATTCGCTATTATTATTTTTATACTTTAAGTTTAGAAAGCTGAAAACAACGGATTTTCGAAAAGCTGCACGTTGGGATTATATCTCTTCCATGTTGCTATTGCCTTTCGCTATTTCTTTTTGTTTGCTTTTGCAGTTATATGGCAATAAAGCATTTTTCCTTATAGGGATCCCATTCCTAATCGTTCTTCTTGTTACGAGAAAATTTTTGAAATCCGATCAATTGCAAGACGTGTTATCTTCGGCTGCCGCAATTGGCCATCAATTGTCTGATCAGCTTCTAGTAGATGATGTGCTACAAACTTTTACTGGGAAATTAAGAAATGTCGTCCCATATGAAAGTGCATACATAGTGGATTTGCGGATTGGAGAAAATTTAAAGCTGTTAACTGCCATTGAAGGCAAATTTCGAGTAAGTGAGACCAATCGCTTTTCATTTCCGATGAAGAAAACTGATAAAGATGGTTTGAATATGGATGAAACGAAGTTATATGTAAATAAGAAAAGCATCGCTTCGTTGAAAGGATATCAATTTGCTCCATCCGTAGAAAGTGTGCTTACAGCTCCGATTAAAAGAAATCGTAAAACAGAAGGCTTTCTTATTTTGACATCCACTGAGAAATTTGGATTTACAGACATTCAAGGGGAGATTGTGACGCTTTTAGCTGGGTATTTTGCTGTAGCTGTTGAAAAAGCAAGATATTATGAACGGACAGTCGAGAAAAGCATTCGGTGCGGACTTACGAATTTGCATAATTTTCGATTCTTAGAAGAAAAATTAAATGAAGAAGTGATTCGTTTCCATACGAATGAAATCAATTCGTTGTCAGTGATCATTTTAGATATCGATCTATTCAAAGGGATAAATGATTCGTATGGACACCAGAGCGGCAATGACTTGCTCATCGCTTTCGCGAATTTATTGAGAGACTATCAAACAGATGATATTACATTAGCGAGATATGGCGGGGAAGAATTTGTTTTGCTTCTTCCTAACTATTCGAAAGATGAAGCGATCGAAATGGCGGAAGAAATTAGAAGAACAGTAGAACAATCAAACTTTGTCATTATGCCTGATCTTGGTGAAGCTAAAGAGCCGACAGTTGTGCAAATGACAATAAGCGCAGGAGTAGCAACTTTTCCGGAAGATGCATCAAACGGCAAAGAGCTTATGCGTAATGCAGACCGTGCACTCTATATAGGTGGCAAGCAGGCAGGTCGAAATAAAGTTGGAATATATGTAGAGGAGAATACCCAAGTGACAATTAATTAGCAGACCGGGAAACCGGTCTTTTTTAGTTTATGACTTTATAACTATCAAACGAGAATGGTTGATTAGTATTTCGGTTTTCTGTATGCTTTAAGTAATAGTTATGTAGATTTGTCAAAGAAAGAGGGGTACTAAATACATGAGACACATGAAACATTTGGAAGAAAGAGGGATGACGCTTGTGGAAGTATTAACATCTCTCGTTATTTTAGGCATTGTTTTCATCGGCTTCATGACAGTATTTCCTCAAATGACAAGTTTTAATATGAAAACAAGTACAAAGTTAGAAGCAATGAATGAAGCGAGAAATTTACTGGAAACTATTCAACATGTATATACATATGATGAGTTTTCTCAGGAAAATGGTTATGAAGTTGAAAACGATGAGTGGGTGAAAAAAGAAAGTAATGAATTAGGCGTTGTAGAATATAGAATAGCAAAAACCCCTTCCTTGCAGGCTGGAGCTACCTCTAATGAATCAAATCTACATGTCATCCAAATAAATATTGCAAAAGACGATAAAGTGGTCAGTGGGACATTTGGATTTATTGAAATTATTAATTAAGGAAAGGGCGACGGGCTTATGAAAAATCAAAAAGGATTCTCCTTAGTAGAAGTCCTTGCAGTCCTTGCGCTATCTTCTCTACTAATCTTGCTTATTTGGACTACTGTTCTTACAAGTATGAAACACAATGTATCGGAAACGAAAAAGCTCAAATTGCAACAGGAAGCAAATTACGTAATTGCTGAGTTTCAAAGGATTCATCGGCAATGTGATCAATATGAAGTTGAGATAAACGATACACAAATCGAACTGAAAAACTGTAACGGTCCGATTTCAAAACGAATCATTAGCGAGGGTTACAATTATCGTGAAACAACATTTTTGAAGGGGAGTATTGATGCGAAAAAGACAAATGCAAAACTTCCGTTCACATTAACTATTAAAGATCGTAATAATGAGAAGTTAACAATAGAGATCTCGACAACTTTATCAAGGTATGGAGTACAGTAGGTGATTTGGAGGATGTAAAATGAAAAAGCTAAACAATGAACATGGTTATGTCCTTTTGATAGTTTTGTTTTTAATAGTCCTCATAATGTCGAGCTCAGCTGTCTTTTTACGAGGTTCAATTGGCAATGCCCAACAGGAACGACGTGCAGATGAAAGTCATTTAACAGTAATGGCGGCAGAGGCAGGAATTGATTATACAAAGATCGTGTTGAATAACGAATTTAGTAGTCGTGAAGAAGAGATGGATAACTTGGTAAAGCAATTCATTGCCTCGACCCCAAAAGGACAAGCAGTGAATTATGAGGAAATTCATGAGCAAATGATGACGAAGCTTTCATTTTATTTAGAGGATGCTATACAACGTCATATTGGAACGGGAAATGCTATTAAAATCATTGAGCCTTACGAATTTCGACTTGTTCGCTATTCATTTTCTAGTCGTTCAGATCGAGAAATTGTTTTTGAGGGTGAGATAGAAGGCATACAAGAAGAGAATCGGAAGGTTTCATCCAAAAAGATTTCATTTCAACAATCCTTTAATATACCGGACTATAGTCAATCATCTGAAGCAACAGGGGATGGAACGTCTGTCGTTCCACCCAATATGCGTGATTTATACCCCGATTCGACAGCTGCCCCTGATTGCAAAGGAAAAAAAGTAGAAAGCACAACGTGTAAGGGAATTAAAAATAACGACTATCAACTCATTCAACAATCAACTGTCTATTTCCCGAATGGACTTAGTATTGATAATGGGAATTTGCGAGTTTATGATTCTACTATTTATTCAAAAACAGATTTGAAAGTGTCAAATTTAAATAAAATCATAAATAGCGATTTGAATATAGATGGGACGTTTCAAGCAAAAAACATGAACGGTATAGAAAATTCCACTTTAAGAATTCATGGAACAGCATCGATTACAAGCAATACAGATATGGAAAAATCCAATATGCTAATTTTAGGTTCGGCTCACTTGAATGGGCATTTAAACGTTAGCAAAAATTCAATGGTCTGTATAACGGGCTCTTTGACAGTGGATAAACAACTAATTGTTGAGAAAGGAAGCAAATTAGTTCACTGGGGAAGCTTCGTTGCTTTTGGAGGAATTCGAGGAGATGGCGAAATCATACAGGCAAATAGTGAGGCGGATGTATGGGATAGATGTAATTTACCGAACGAGCAATCCATTAAGTGGATAAAGCCGACTATAATTGACGTTAAGTACGATTAAAATTCACAGCGGAGGTGGCAGGTTTGAACCGAAGGACATTATGGATAGGTCTGTTTTCTATTTTATTTTTAATAATGCTATCTACCGCGGCTTTCGCTTCCGATTTCCGATTCGGTAAACATTTTTCTGATCACACTTTTATCGGTCCTTTTAATGTTTCGGGGTTAACCGAAGCAGAAGCAATCGCAAAACTCACCGATAATTTTGTGGAAATGACCGAAAAGGCGCAAGTTGCCTTATTGTATGTCGATACAGTCGTTCATGTACCAGTTGAACTACTTGAGTTAAATGTTCGCGAAACAGTAAAACAAGCACAATCTGGTATAGATAATCCTATTAAAGCGGATGTGTCTGTCAATGGGCTAACGACTTTGTTGGCACAACAGCTTCCAATCATTCATCCATCGACTGCGTCGATTGAAAAGATTGCTGCAGCCATCGAAAAAGAGATGGAAACAGGCATTATGCCAGTAGCAGTTCAGGTAATCGATTACTTGGAGGAAACTGAACTGCCATTATCGGAAATTTATTCTTTCAACTTTCCAGTGGATAGAGTCTCTCAGCAGCTGAATAATGCATTCGATAGGATCGATGGATTAGAGGTAGGCCCATTTGAAACGATATCCATGATGGAAGTGCTGGATGGTATTGAGTTATCCGATGATGAAATGTCAATCCTTTCATCTGTCGTTTATCAAGCTGTGCTGCAAACGAATTTTACAATTTTGGAGCGGCATACGCGCTCCTCATTGACGCCCTTTGTTGAAGGTGGATTTGAGGCAGCGATGAACCAGTCGTTAGGGCTAGATTTTACGTTTGAAAATCCGAATAAAACAAGTTATCGATTCCGAACTGATAAAATGTCAGATTCGATAAAAATTACGATTAACGGCCCCGCGTTTTACTATTCTTATGTCCCATATATATCTGAATTTACATCATACAAACCGCGTTCCGTGAAGCAATTTAGTGCATTTGTCAATGAAGGACATACAGTCGTTGCAAATGAGGGACGCGAAGGTGCTGAGTTTGTTGTTGACCGAAATATTATATTAAATGATGAAGTTGTTAGGACAGAAAATGTCTCGAAAGATTATTATCCACCAGTACCGCGGATTGAATTACATCCATTAACAAATAAAACAGCTTCTACTTCACTTTCACAGGAACTGCAAAATCAAGGTGAAGATCGTGAAGGAGCCAATACGAATCAAAATGAGATGAATGGAAAACTCATGGAAAACAATGATTCGTCAAGCAACAGAAATATGAATTCTCCAGAAAATGAAATAATAGAAGGACAAGCCATTTACGATAAAAGCGGGCTTCCTATTAAAGGAAAATAGATAAGGAGGGATCTAAATGGTGTCTACGAGAAAGCGTTTAGGAGATTTACTTGTTGAATCTGGATTGATTGATGATGAGCAGTTAACAACTGCGTTAGATGAAAAGCCGCGTGAACAGAAATTGGGAGACGCACTATTGCAAAGGGGATATATTACCGAACAGCAGCTTATTGAAGTGTTGGAGTTCCAGTTAGGCATTCCACACGTCAATTTGTTCCGCTATCCATTCGATCCGAAGCTGTTCAATATTGTGCCAAAGGAGTTTGCCAAACGAAGTTTAATTGTTCCATTGAAGACAGAAGGCGATAAGTTATTCGTTGCCATGTCGGACCCAATGGATTATTTGGCAATAGATGATTTGCGCTTGTCGACAGGATTTCATATTGAAGCGGCAATCGCCTCGAAAGATGATATATTGCGGACTATCTCCAAATACTATGATGATGACTTATTGGAGGATTTCTTCATAGAAAAGCCGGAGGAGGCAGCTGAACAACAAGAGTTGACTGATCTTGACTCGCCGATCGTCCGCCTTGTCAATCAAGTGCTCTCATCTGCAATTACACAAAAAGCGAGTGATATTCATATTGATCCACAAGAGCACCAAGTAGCGATCCGCTTTCGAGTAGATGGAATGCTGAAAACTGAACGTTTTTTGCCGAAGCATATGCAATCTATGTTGACTGCACGTATAAAAATCTTATCCAATTTAGATATTACAGAACACCGGATTCCTCAAGACGGGCGCATAAAAGTAACAATTGATTTTAGGCCGATTGATCTTCGCGTTTCTACTTTACCGACTGTATACGGTGAGAAAGTCGTCATGCGGATATTGGATTTAAGCAGTTCATTGAATGATTTGACGAAATTGGGGTTCAGCTCGCTAAATCTATCACGTTTCATAAAAGAGATTGAACGACCGAATGGCATCGTTCTAATATCGGGTCCTACTGGGTCTGGGAAATCATCGACTTTGTATGCGGCTTTGAACAGGTTAAATATGGAAGAGGTCAATATTATTACCGTTGAAGATCCGGTTGAATATCAGCTAGAAGGTGTAAATCAAATTCAAGTGAACCCTCAAGTTGGATTGACTTTCGCGGCTGGTTTGCGTTCCATTTTGCGACAAGATCCGGATATTGTCATGGTTGGAGAAATTCGCGATAGAGAGACGGTTGAAATTGCTATTCGAGCTTCCTTAACGGGGCATTTAGTGTTGAGCACGATTCATACAAATGACTCGATCGCTTCCATCACTCGTCTGATTGATATGGGAGTGGAACCATTCTTATTGACTGCGTCGGTTAATGCTGTTGTTGCACAGAGACTTATAAGAAGAGTGTGCCGGGATTGTGGAAAACCGATGCCTGCTTCCAATCGAGAAAAAGAACTATTCGGGAAGCGTAGCAAAGACATCGATACAGTCGTTAGAGGTCCAGGCTGCGCGGCATGCAATATGACTGGATACAGGGGCAGAGTAGCAATCCATGAAGTGCTCGTCATGAATGATGAAATGCGTGAAGTGATTAACAATCATGGAACACCTGCTCAACTGCGTGAAATAGCCGTCCGCAATGGTATGATTTTTTTAATAGATGACGGATTAGAAAAAGTACAGCAAGGCATTACGACTACTGAAGAAGTGCTGCGTGTAGCGCTTATTGAATAGGAGCATCTCAATGAATGAATCGATTACGGACATATTAACGAAAGCGTATGAACTGAATGCATCTGATATACACCTTACAGTCGGTGTGCCGCCTGTGTTTAGGATTCACGGCGATTTGAAGCGATACGGAGATCATCCGATGAAAGCAAGCGATACGGAAGAAATTGCAAAGTTAACGATTCCTGAAAAACTTTTAAACGAATTCAAAGAGAAAGGGCAAATTGATTATTCTTTTGAATTAGAGAAAATTGCACGTTTTAGGGTGAACACCTTTCAGCAACGAGGGCATGTTTCCTTGGCATTTAGAACAATCCCTGCAGAGGTTCCAACGATCGATGATTTACAAGTTCCAAATGTATTGAAAACCCTATCTCAAACGCCTCAAGGACTCATTTTAGTAACCGGCCCTACCGGTTCTGGGAAATCGACGACTTTGGCAGCTATGATTAAATATATGAATGAAACGATGAGGAAGCATATTATCACGCTGGAAGATCCGATTGAGTATGTGCATGATCATGGGTTGTCCATCATTGACCAACGTGAAGTCGGTTTCGATACAAGATCATTTGCGGATGGGCTACGCGCTTCTTTGCGCCAAGATCCTGACGTCATCTTAGTAGGAGAGATGCGCGATCTTGAAACGATTTCGACTGCGATTACTGCAGCGGAAACCGGCCATTTAGTATTGGCGACATTGCATACATGGAGTGCGGCCTCAACGATTGATCGGATTATTGATGTATTTCCACACGGTCAACAAGCGCAAATCCGTGTTCAGTTGGCAGGTGTATTAACTGCAGTATTATCGCAACGCTTATTTTCGACTGCCGATCGCCGTGGTAGAAAAGCTGCAACAGAGCTCATGATCAACAATGCAGCAATCGCAAATCTCATACGTTCAGAGAAAGTCCATCAAATCCCGAATGTCATCCAGACGAATCGCGCGACTGGAATGCATATGATGGCGACATCCGTGAAACAGCTTTTGGATGCAGGATCGATATCATATGAAGAGGCAAAGCCTTATCTTGAAGGTGATGAATAGCGATGGCTCGATTTAAATATGAAGGCCGCGACGCAAAATCAAAACGTAAAGGTTTTATTGTCGCCGCAAATAAGAGAGAAGCGGCGTTAAAGTTAAAAAAACAAGGAATTCGGGTGACGGATTTAAAGGAACAGCAAGAAACGGTCATGACGAAAGAAATTCATATTGGCAAACCTTTTAAAAGACCGCAATTCATTATGTTTTTACGACAATTTTCTACTTTGCTTAGAGCTGGCGTGACTATTGTAGAGTCAATACAAATTCTTTCTTATCAAGTGGAGTCTAAACCATTCCGAACAATATTAGTGACAGTTGGGGATGACTTGAGAAGCGGCGGTACACTTTCCGATGCATTACAAAAACATCCGAAAGCTTTCGAGCCATTGGTTATTAACATGATCCGTGCTGGAGAACTGTCAGGAACGGTTGATGATTCATTGGATAGGCTTGCCGAGCATTATGAGAAATCTCATATGACGAAGCAGAAAGTAGTTTCTGCGCTTTCTTATCCGATTATTGTTGGCATTGTTGCAATTGGGGTTGTCCTATTTTTGCTGACGTTTATAGTCCCGATGTTTGTCGGGTTGTTTGAAAGTGTTGGTGGAGAATTACCGTGGCTTACACAATTTGTTCTGATAGCAAGTAACTTTATGGTTGCTTATTGGTACATCGTTTTACTCATTGGTGCAGCAATTGTCATCGGGATTATTATGTTAAAGAGCAATAAAGAAGGAAAATATTTACTTGATACTTTCATTATGCGTTTACCGATATTTGGAGATATTGTAAAAAAGTCTGCTTTATCAACATTGACTCGTACACTTAGTTCCCTTTTTTCAAGTTCCGTTCCGATTTTACAGGCGTTATCAATGACTGAAAAAGTCGTAGAAAACGAAGTGATTTCAAGAGTAATTGCACAATCAAGACGTTCATTGGAGGCGGGAGGGTCATTGACAGAGCCTATGACAAATCATTGGGCGTTCCCACCACTAATTCCACATATGATTGCAATCGGAGAACAAACAGGATCGCTTGATTCAATGCTGTCAAAAGTAGCTGATTTTTATGAAAAAGAAGTAGAGGCATCAACGGATCGATTGAAGGCTCTCATTGAGCCGGTGATGATTATTTTACTTGCGGGATTTGTAGGCACTATAGTCCTATCAATTCTACTTCCTATGTTTACTATTTTTGCGGAAATAGATAATTTGTAGTCATATATTGTAGAAAAGTAATCAAAATAAATTTAATATAGGTTAATAGTTCCATATGCTGTAGGAGTTTGGTATTCTTAAATAGTAGAAAGACATTTGATAAAATGGGGAGGAATTGAAATGAGAAAATTATTGCAAAGATTGAAAAATGAAAAAGGGTTAACATTAGTAGAGCTTTTAGCAGTTATTGTCATTTTAGGGATTATTGCTGCAATTGCTATTCCGTCAATTGGAAACATTATAACGAACTCAAAAGTAAATGCCTTAAAGGCTGATGGTCAAAGTGTATTAGCTGCGGCAAATATGTATTTTGTTGAAAATTCGAAGGAAACAACTGTTACGATGGAAACCTTATTGGAAGATGGTTTTTTAGAGGATGCGGGTGGATTTGCAGCTGAAGGCGGAACTGCTGCCACAATAACAAAAGTTGATGGCGGTAATACGATTTCTGGAACTGCTGCTAACGGTGACGTTAAGGTAGAGTTTAGTAGTGCCACCAATGCTAATATTTCTGTTGCTGATGTTAAAAATGGCGGAGAAAATGTATCTGTAACACGATAAGGAGCCAACAACATGCCTTTTTTCAACCGCCGCAAACGTCCGGCATCATTGACAATTGAAGAAGACGCAATCCGTTATGTCCGGTTGAAGTCAGCGGAGCCGCTCGTCATCGACATTGCAGAAGAGGTATCTCTTCCTCCGAATACGGTCGTAGAGGGGAAAATCGTTGATGCGGAGACTCTGACGGTAATTTTAGAAGGAGTTGTGAAAGAATGGGGCATCGTAAGGCGCGATGTCCAATTCTTAGCTCCTGATACATATGTGATCATACGAAAAGTTCCGTATCCGAATGAGATTCAAGAGGATGAGTTAAAAGGTCATTTTTTTATTGAAATTGGTTCATCGATTTACTTGCCTTTTGAAGATCCCGTTTTCGATGTTGTGCCTTATGTCCCTTCTGTAGATGAAAAAGAAGCGATTTTGATTGCTTCCAAGGAAAGTATTATTGATCAATACGAAGATGTTCTGAAATCCGTAAAATTACATCCGGTCGTAGCGGATATCGGACCGCTTTCACTTTATCGGCTGTCTTATCAATCCTATGCTTTTACTGAAGACGAACACGTCATGATTGCTGATTTAAAAGGGAATAGCATGACGGTATCTATTTTTCACAAACATTACCCATTATTCATGAGGCCTGTTGATTTGGGGCAATCCGCTAATATAGCCATTGTTGTTGAAGGTGATACGGAAGCTGATGTTGCAACGCCCTCAGCTATCGTGTCAGAGCTTGAGAAATTAATTAATTTTTATCGATACAATATGCATAATGGGGCAGCATCGGTTACTCGCCTATTATTGAACGGTGACTATAGTCAAATGGATGAGCTTTCTGCCTTAATACAAGATCGGTTTACGATCGAAGCCGGCAGTCTTATGAAAGAACCTGCTCGTACAGCAGATGGACGGCAACAGTTGTCCGCTTCCTTCAATCGGACAATCGGGCTTTCTTTGAAAGAGGTGCGATAATGCTTGTTGATATTAATTTGTTGCCGGAAAAGGAAAAGGAACGTTCGGTGCTTTTCGTTGTAGCAGTCATTTTACTTTGCGTTGCTATCCTTATGGCGTCAAGCTTCTTTCTCCTTACATATCAAGTACAAAAAAATACAGATAAGCTTAATATGCAACTGCAAACGATACAAAAAGAACAGCAGGATTTGAAGGAACGAATGAATTTATCAAATTCAGTGAATGATATTTCAGCACTTTCGGATACAGTCGGATGGGCAGAATCTTACCGCTTTTTTACATTGCCTTTATTACGTGAAACAATCGCTCTTCTTCCTGAAAGAGGATTTTTTGTTTCATTTACATTCCAAGCTCCGCATCAGGCAGAAGTGATCGTACAATTCGATAATTATTCAGAGGCTGCTTATTACGCTTCAAGACTGAAAAAGTCTTCTTTAATAGAAAAAACGGAGTTGCAATCGGTCACAGCTGTGCAATTGGAAGAAGACGTACAAATGTCGTCTACCATTCTCCCACGCTATGAAGCTGTCTATTTAATCGACTTCAAGGATGATCGGAAGATCGAGCAAACGGAAGCGGCAGTGGTTGAGGAGGATTCCGATGAATAAATTATCGAAAAGGCAGAAGGAACAATTCTTAGTTGTTTTCTCGGCTCTTTTCCTTCTATCTATAGTACTGTTCTCTTACTTTAAGCTTTACTCACCGGCGAAATCCGAAAATGAGCTTGTACAACAAGCTGTTGTGAATGAACGCGATATATTGTTTGCGCTTCAGCGACAATCGGCGCAAAAGCAACCGAAAGACTTTGAAAGTTCTCGGCTCTTGCAACAGCAAATTCCGGTAAAGCCGCTTGAAGAGCTAGTTGCGCTTCAAATCGGAAAAGCGGAAGTTAAATCGGATCTAATTATACAGGAAATAAATTTCACAGTGGATGAGCCGATAGCAGTCGATTTGCCAGAAGAAGCGAAAAATGTTAAGCAACTAATAGCTGAAGTCGTAGTACGTTCAGATGATTACGCAAAAATTGATCGTTTTATCGAGGAAATGGAATCAATGGAACGGATTTTCGTTGTCAGTGCGATTGAATTTCGATTGACCGAAGAACAAAGTTCTTTGGAAAAGATCGATAAGCCTATGGATCTAACCATTTCTTTTCAAGCCTTTTATCGTCCGGATTTAATTAATTTAGAACAAGATTCTCCTAAGGTGGATGCACCACATCCTGCGGAGAAGATAGATCCGACTCCGTATAATGTTATTAAAGATGGTGACGTGCATTGAATATCGTTTGGATGATAATATTTTTTCTATACGGTCTCCTTTTTGGGTCCTTTTTCAACGTTGTAGGCTTGCGTGTGCCAATGAAGCAATCAATTGTGTCGCCGCCATCCCATTGTCCACATTGCAATAGAAGACTGTCTGTAAAGGATTTGATTCCTGTATTCTCCTATTTGTTCTTAAGAGGGAGATGCGGAGGATGCGGATTGAAAATCAGTCCGATCTATCCATTTTTTGAATTCATTACTGGAGTGCTATTTGCATACACCTATGTCTATTTTGGTTTCCAATGGGAACTGCTCGTCTCGATTTTATTTATATCTTTATTAATCATTATTTCGGTGTCGGATGTTTCCTATATGATTATTCCAGATAAAGTGCTATTGCCTTTTGCGATTGTATTTCTGCTATTAAGGATTGTTATCCCTCTTAACCCTTTTTATGATAGTATTTTAGGCGCTGCGGTTGGTTTTGGAATCCTTTATCTAATTGCTGTCCTATCAAAAGGTGGCATGGGTGGCGGAGATATAAAGTTATTTTTCGTTATTGGGCTTGTGTTGGGCACGATCCAAACATTATTGACATTATTTTTAGCGTCATTGATAGGGGGGATCGCGGGAATGATCATCGTAAAACGTTCCGGCAAAGGCAGAAAGACGCCAATCCCTTTTGGCCCTTCAATTTCAATTGCGGCTATCCTTTCCTATTTTTGGGGTAGACAGTTTGTCGAATGGTATCAGCAATTCTTCTTTTAAGTCGATAACTTTTATGGGACAAGGCGACAGACGTCTTGTTCTTTTTCATGCCCGTTTTGTTAAGGTTACTAAAAACGGGGTGTTGGACATGAACTTTCGGAAGAAATATTCTAAGATGACCGTATTGATGGCGATGCTCCATGGCGTCATTATCGGGATAGCTGCAGTTGCGGTTGTCGGCACTGTATTGGTATTTTCGAGTGGTAAAGAAGATGAAACGGCTTCAATGCAAAAAGAAATTCCGAAGGCTGATGATTCGGCTGGCCATGTGGAGACACCGACGAGCGGCCCGCCTCCGGTGGACAGTGAAAATCCTGCCGAAAGTATTCGTTTGTTCGCAAAGCAGCACGGAGTGTTTTCTACTGCTGAATCGGCATCAGCTTTTGTTGCGGAAGATCCGACACTTTCTAAGGCAGCTGTCATCCAAGCTGAAGGGCAATATTTCGTTTGGAGTGCAGTCGGTCTTACGGAGGATGAAATCGAAGTAAGTGAATACGAAGGGACTTTCCGCAAGCCTTTCGTTGCGGATACATCCGCTTGCACGGCTACGGGTGCGGGAAAGCTAAAGGCAGCTTTGGCGGAGACGGACATTTCCCAAATTAAAAATTTAGCATCTTCCATAGGGGAAGGTGATGAGGATAAAAAAATAGCTGCGTTTAAGGAACATTTGCTTGCTGTGACGGCTTTTTCGACAGATTTACGCATCGTTCGCTTACAGCTTCTTTCTCACTATTCACATACGGACAACTGTGCGAAAATTAAATTTTAACAGCTGTTATCGAGGTGAAATTGAATTATCTCGGATTGCTGAAAATTTTCATTGCCTCTTTTTTTCAGTATGATATTGAGAAAAAGGAGGTTCACTTTATGAAATTTACGATAAAAAAGCCGCTTATTTTAGCTTCATCTTCTCCAAGGAGGAAGGAGCTGCTCTCTCTCATCGGAATTCCATTTGATGTCGTACACAGTCAGGTGGATGAAAACATTGCATTAACTGCCGACCGATACCCGGAATATGTAATGGGATTAGCTGAAAAGAAAGCGAGAGCGGTTGCAAATAAATATAGGGAATCAATCGTTATCGGGGCGGATACAATTGTCGTTTTTGACAGAAAGGTTTATCCAAAGCCTGCAACGGAGGAAGAAGCAGAACAATTTCTTAAAGAGTTTTCGGGCAAGACTCATTCTGTATATACCGGTGTTGCGATCATCAACGACCGGGAGAAAATTACCTTTTATAATAAAACGGATGTAACTTTTCGGGACTTGGATGAGGAATTAATTCGAGGATATATTGCATCTGGAGACCCGATGGATAAGGCTGGGGGATATGGTATTCAAACCGCGGGAGCGTTATTCGTAGATTCTATTACGGGAGATTATCAAACGGTTGTAGGGTTGCCGATAGCAAAGCTGACTGAAGTATTGCGCAAAGAGGGATTGATTGAGCTGAAGGACGGTGAGACGATCCTTGACAACTGAAATGAGACCGAAAATGATGATCCGTGATGTCCATCTGGCGGACAGGCCTCGTGAAAGACTGATTAGGCAAGGTGCGGACAGCCTATCTAACCAGGAATTGATCGCGATTTTGCTGCGTACAGGAACGAAGGAAGAATCTGTGTTGATGTTAGCCAATCGCATTTTACAATCGTTTGATAAAATTCAAGATTTGAAAGATGCGACATTGGAGGAAATGATGTCGGTCAAAGGTGTTGGACAAGCAAAGGCTGTCCAAATTTTGGCAGCTGTAGAGATTGGAAAAAGATTGTATAGAAAACATTCTGAGGGAAGATATGTCATAAAATCCCCAGAAGATGTCGCTGCTTTTTTGATGACAGATATGTCATCTTTATTACAAGAACATTTCGTTGTACTTTTTTTGAACGTCAAAAATGAAGTGCTTCATAAGCAAACAATTTTCATCGGCAGCTTGAATTCTTCTATCGTTCATCCGAGGGAAATCTATCGCGAGGCAGTGAAGCGTTCGGCCGCGTCAATAATAGCCGCACACAATCATCCGAGTGGCAATCCTTCCCCTTCTCCAGAAGACATAGATGTGACGAAGAGACTGGTTGAAGCTGGGTCAATTATCGGCATCGATTTATTGGATCATATTATTATCGGTGACCATCGATTCATCAGTTTAAAAGAGAAAGGGTATATGTGACACTGTGATTTTGTTCTTCAATCCGTTATAATGTGTTGTATGATTTTATCTGAATCCAGCAGATGACCATAATATGCCATAACTGGTCGGATAGATGCGAAGATCTTGTCATTTATTGTAAGCTCATCCATCGGCTGAATTTAGGTAAAGCTTCAAGCGTACGTCAAAGATTTTTAGACGAGAGTAGAATTCCGCTTATCCTTGATAGACGTTGGCCGATTAAAATCATCGCATCCTGCAACAACGTCGGTCAAAGGACGTCCTTTATGGTAGATGGCTTGTTAACAGAGAGCCTTTTGCCTTTATGGAAATAAAATCGAAGGATGAAGGACTGAGAAAGAGCTATCTCGAAAAATCTGGATGCAATTGCGCTGAGGCATTTTGATAAAAAACCAATACATGCGGTTATGAAGAAAGGAAGAACAAATTTGTTTGGATTAGGTTCAAGAGATGTCGGGATCGACCTCGGCACAGCAAATACATTAGTGTTTATTAAAGGGAAAGGAATTGTTTTAAGGGAACCTTCCGTAGTTGCTAAAAACACTGTGACAAATGAAATCGTAGCTGTCGGAAGCGCTGCGAAAAATATGATTGGCCGGACTCCGGGATCTATCGTGGCTACACGTCCGATGAAAGATGGAGTGATCGCAGATTTTGAAATTACGACAGCGATGATCGAGCACTATATGAAAGAAGCGACAAAAGCTGCCGGCAGTGCTTGGAAAAAGCCGAATGTCATGATTTGTGTACCTTTTGGCATTACTTCTGTTGAACAACGCGCGGTAATTGACGCTGCTCGACAAGCAGGAGCGAAAGACGCATTTACGATTGAAGAGCCGTTTGCTGCAGCAATTGGTGCGAATTTACCGGTATGGGAACCTACTGGTAGCATGGTCGTCGATATTGGTGGGGGTACGACAGAAGTTGCGGTAATTTCTCTCGGTGGCATCGTAACGAGCGAATCAATCCGCGTCGGTGGAGACTCCATGGATGGAGCAATTATTAGCTACATACGAAAAATGTATAATTTGACAATCGGTGAACGTACGGCTGAAGCGATTAAAATTGAAATTGGTTCCGCGAAAGTTTCAAACAAAGCGGAGAAGATGGAAATTAGAGGCCGTGATTTATTAACTGGATTGCCAAAAACATTGGAAGTTTCTTCGGATGAAATTGTTGAAGCGTTAAAAGAATCCATTTCCCAAATTATTGAAGGCGTTAAAAAGACATTGGAAGCTACACCACCCGAACTTTCCGCTGACGTTATGGAACGTGGAATCGTTTTAACTGGTGGCGGTGCGCTTCTGCAAAATTTGGATAAAGTGATTTCTGATGAAACGAATATGCCTGTTTTCATAGCTGAAGATCCGCTTGATTGTGTCGCAATTGGAACAGGTAAAGCGCTTGATAATTTTGAAGTGATTAAAAAGATGCAAGTTAGGTAAATGAGGGAGGACTTGGGCAATGCCACGTTTTTTTTCGAATAAACGATTGATTTTATTGCTTGTGGGCGTGATTGTCCTTGTGGCATTGATTTCCTTCTCTCTGCGTGATCGGCAACATGCCAACTTGCCGGAACAGATTGTAAAAGACGTAGTCGGCTTCGGACAGTCTATCTTCTCGAAGCCGGCACGTTATATTACCGGCACTTTGGATAAAATCGACGGTATTTTGAATACATACGAAGAAAATAAACATTTAAAAGCGAGATTGAAGGAATACGCTTCAACCCAGACGGAATTGACAGATGTAAAGGTGGAAAATGATCGGCTGCGTGCCATTATCGGCAAAGAAGAGAATTTACGCAATTACAATCCGATACACGCAACAGTTATTTCACGAAACCCTGATCAATGGGAAGAGAAGCTTGTCATTGATAAAGGGTCAATTGCTGGTGTCGAATTGAATATGGCAGTCATTACAGCGGACGGTCTTATCGGAAAAGTAGTACTTGTATCAAAAACGACATCCACTGTTGAACTTCTTTCGACAGAAAATAAGAATTTTCGTGTAGCAGCTGTTATCCCGGGGAAAGAAGCAGTTTTCGGATTAATTGAAGGGTACGATACTGAAAGAGGAGAATTGATCATGAAACGGATCGATTCAAACTTTGAAGTTGAAGTAGGGCAAAAAGTTGAATCTTCCGGATTGGGAGGCATTTTCCCGAAAGGCCTGCTGATCGGTGAAGTGACTGAAGTTTCAACCGATGATTTCGGGCTGACAAAATTAGCCTATATCAAGCCGGCAGCGGATTTCGGCATGTTAGACCATGTCATGGTAGCAGAACGGACAACGACTGTTACGAGCGGCACTGATGGAGTGGTCGCCGAAGACGATGAGGGGGAGGATGAATCATGATTCGATTCATTATCCCTCTTATTGCTGTCATATTATTTTTCCTCGAACCGGTTTTTAGTCTTTTCTCTCCTATTTCAATCGCAGGAGTACAGTATACGTTAGTGCCGCGATTTGTCATCGTCTACTTGATTTTCATCGCGGTATATTATAGCAGGCGACGTGCCATTATCTATGGAATCGTGCTTGGACTCTTGTATGATATGTATCACATTGATATTATTGGAGTATATACGTTTTTATATCCCGCGTTATGTTATCTTGCTGTATTGATCATTCGGCAGATTCACCGCCACATTTTAGTGGTGATGATGTTGTCATTATGTTTGATCATTGTCTTAGAAATGTTATCGTATTTATTCGCGAGTTTGATTTCATTAACAACGATCGGCTTTGAAGAGTTTGTTGTAAGCAGGCTAATGCCGACGATGATTGCCAATTCCATTTTTGTCGGTATGTTCGGCTATCTATTCAAGTCGCTTATCGATAAAAGCGGATTGCAAAAAGCCGTGTCATAATGGTGGGAACTGTGGGGGACGCAAATGGCGAAACAGCAATATGTAATAATTAAAGGTACAAAGGACGGACTTGTCCTTAAACTTGATGATAAATGCGCGTATTCGGACATGATTGCGGAACTCCGTAACAAGGTGAACGAAAACAGTCTGGATGGAATCGCAGAAGTGAAAATCCATATTGGAAACCGTTATTGCAACGAAGAAGAATTGAAGGAAATTATGAATGTGGTGCATGAGTCGCCGCATTTACGAGTTTCAAAGATTCAGAGTGAAGTGATCACGATTGAAGAATGCAATCGGAGAGTCGTTGAAAATCAATCTGAAACATTTATCGGCATCGTCCGTTCCGGTCAAGTGGTGGAAGCGGAAGGTGACCTCGTCGTAATTGGTGACGTCAATCCGAACGGGCGGGTTGTCGCAGCTGGTAATATATACGTTTTGGGCAGGTTAAAAGGAATTGCCCATGCAGGAGCAGAAGGAAATGAAGAAGCGGTCATCGCTGCTTCCTTCTTGGAAGCGACCCATTTGATGATTGCGGATAAGATGGAAACGATGACGGATGAACTGACGATCCTTGCCGAACAACCGGAAATGGAATGCGCCTATATCCATCCGAACGGGTTCATCGCTATCGATCGCTTGCAGGAACTTCGGATTCTCCGGCCACATTTGTCAACATTCAAAGGAGGGAGATAGGTATGGGTGAAGCAATCGTAATTACATCGGGCAAGGGAGGCGTCGGAAAAACGACGACTTCTGCGAATTTAGGGACCGCTTTGGCATTGCAAGGTAAAAAAGTGTGCTTGGTGGATACCGATATTGGCCTTCGTAACCTGGATGTCATTTTAGGGCTCGAAAACCGCATCATCTATGACCTTGTCGATGTCGTTGCAGGCAGATGCAAAATTCATCAGGCGTTAGTGAAGGATAAACGGTTTGAAGATGGTTTGTTTTTATTGCCGGCTGCTCAAACGTCGGATAAAAATGCTGTCAATCCAGAAGAAATGAAAGATTTGATTACGGAGCTGAAAAGGGACTATGACTACATCCTAATCGATTGTCCAGCGGGAATCGAGCAAGGCTATAAAAATGCGGTTGCTGGCGCTGACCGCGCAATCGTCGTAACGACACCGGAAATTTCAGCAGTCCGGGACGCGGATCGGATTATTGGTCTGTTGGAACAAGAGGACATCGAGCCGCCGAAATTGATTATTAACCGCATTAAAGCTCAGCTATTATCCAATGGAGACGCATTAGATGTCAATGAAATTACGACACATTTATCCATCGACTTATTAGGGATCGTCTTAGATGACGAGAATGTAATCTCTTCATCGAATAAGGGCGAACCGGTCGTAATGGATCCGTCCAATCCAGCTGCAATTGGTTATCGCAATATTGCCCGAAGAATTTTGGGTGAATCCGTCCCGCTCATGTCATTGGATGCGGGAAAGGTAGGATTCTTTGGAAAGTTGAAATCATTGTTTGCAAAATAAAGGATAGCACATCGTTCGGAAAAATTTCCGGACGATTTTTTATATGAAGCTATTAGTTTAAGAGAGCCCCAATGCATATTTGCCCAAACATTGTCCATTTTGTATGGCAATCGCCCATAATATTCGGTCCTCTCCCGTCATATACTGAGAAAAAAGGTGGTGTGGCGGGGTGAAATGGAAAACGAAGTGGGTAGCTGCTTTCTTTTTAGTGCTTGCGGTATTCAGCTTCGCTAAGTTAGAAGAGCGGGGGATTGTAAAGAAGCCAGTGACTCAATATATTACGACAGGGAAAGATTTTGTCATCATGAAAAAATGGGTCTCTTCTATGTTAGGAGATAAAGATGAAGACACGATTGCGGTTTCTGCCGATCCGGTAGAAGAGATGCCATTTTCGGAATATGAATCTATGCAGCCGTATATGGATGGCGTCCTATTTTCATATACGAATGTCATGCCGATTAGAGCGCAAGGGGACGGGCTCGTTGTTTTTACGGGCTTTACAAGACAGTCGGGGAAAACCGTCACAGTTATGTATGAAAATGGAGATGAAGTGACGTACGGATTTGTCGGCTCTTTTGAGAAGCTTCCTTACTCGACTGTTAAAAAAGGGGACACGCTCGCTCTTATGAGTGATGAAGCGATCTATTTGCAAGTGAAGCGTGAAGGTGTCAATTTGGATGCAGGGCTCCTATCCACATATTTTTCGGATGGCAATCAATGAAGTTCCGTCTCCATCCAATATTATTGCCATTCTTCCTGTTTTTAGCATTTACTGGTGGATTGGCTTTTTACGCACTCATTTTCATATCACTACTCCTCCATGAGGCGGGGCATATCATCGCAGCTCGCATAAACGGAATGTCTGTGCGGTCTGTCACCATTATGCCTTATGGAGGGGAGATGAGAATTGCAAAACGGTATCTTTATTCGAAAAAGGCCCGTTTTTTCGTCGCGATTGGAGGTCCTATAGCAACTTTAATTGTCCTTTTGGCTGCTAAGCTGATTCCGTTTGTAGGGGATGATCAAGTTGTCCAAATACAGATGGCTATTTTATGCTTGAATGTACTCCCTGTTTTGCCGCTTGACGGTGGACAAGCCATTTGTGCGCTAATGGAAAAAAGCAATGATCCGTATCGGATCCGTTCTGCGTATTATCTCTTTTCCATTGGATTTTTCCTTGCTGTGATCATTATAATAGGTTACTGGCTCCCGCAATCTTTACTATACGTATTGTTGGCGCTTTTCCTGCTAAGTCAAAACATAGTTGCATTTCGATTTCGAAAATATGAATTTGCGTATGAAAATCTTATGAGAAATCGGTTGACGTGAAAGAGTTGCCGTGGTAATATTCTAATGTTATTGTTTGTAGCACCCGTGCTACAACCGCACTGACAAGGTACAAGCATCCGAATGGATCACCTTTGAAGGCGAGTCTTAGTCTAAAGAGGAGGTGCAAGTATGTACGCAATTATTGAAACTGGCGGAAAACAAATCAAAGTCGAACAAGGCCAAGAAATCTACATTGAAAAAGTAGTTGGTGAAGCTGAAGAAACAGTTACATTCGACAAAGTTCTATTCGTAGGTGGAGAAGACGTGAAAGTCGGCGCTCCATTCGTGGAAGGTGCAACGGTTACAGGTAAAATCGTTAAGCATGGCCGTGGCAAAAAAATCACGGTTTTCAAATACAAGCCGAAAAAGAATTACCACAAAAAACAAGGTCATCGTCAACCTTACACTAAAGTTGTCATCGAAGGCATCAATCTGTAAGCAGACATGATCAAAATGATTATCAATGAACAATCATCAGGCCGTATCAGCTCATTTGAGATGACGGGCCACGCTGACTTTGCCGAGCATGGGAAAGACCTTGTCTGTGCAGGCGCATCAGCGGTTTCCTTTGGAGCCGTTAATGCGATTATTGCTTTGACTGGCATAACGCCTGATATCGATATGGGGTCAGACGGCGGTTATTTGAAAGTGGTTCTCCCGGAAACGGAAAAGGACACGGAAATTCAATTGATCGTTCGTGCGATGATTGTTTCATTACAGACGATTGAACAAGATTACGGGCAACATATAAACCTTATATTTAAAAGGTAGGAGGTGGCATACATGCTACGTTTGGATCTTCAGTTTTTCGCATCGAAAAAAGGGGTAGGTTCTACAAAGAACGGCCGTGACTCCGAATCGAAACGTCTTGGTGCAAAACGCGCCGATGGACAATTCGTAACTGGTGGCTCTATCCTTTATCGTCAACGCGGAACAAAAATTCACCCAGGTGAAAACGTTGGACGCGGCGGTGACGACACACTTTTCGCAAAAGTTGACGGCGTTGTTCGTTTTGAACGTTTTGGCCGCGACAAGAAAAAAGTTAGCGTATATCCAGAAGCTCAAGAAGCTTAATGGACTTTCCGGAGAGGACTGCATGAATAATTGCAGTTCTCTCTTTTTTGTTTCTGTTTATTTGGGTTCTATAATATTTGTTGGGGTATTCACACAAATTCAACAAAAAAAAGCACGTAATCACCATTTCTTTTATACTTGAATTGTCGGAAAACAAGTAAACGAAAGGTGATACGTGCACATGAATTCTATCATGAATATTCCAGGATTAAAAGGTGTAAACATTGAAAAGATAGAGGAGGTTGGGGAGCGGACCGCACTTTACGTTTCGCTTCCGAGGCAGCCTCACAAATGCCCTAAGTGTGGGGCAATGACAACGAAGATCCATGACTACCGCATTCAGAAG
>NZ_JBBCZC010000030.1:0-47672 GCF_037144575.1 Sporosarcina sp. USHLN248 | reverse complement strand
CATCCGCGTGCTACTTTCAGTATTGAATGAGAAAAATACAAGAACAGGTGGCGAAAAACGATTCGTTTTTCGCCACCTGTTCTATTTTAGGGACTTATTGGACAGCCCCTTCTTTTCTGGAGTGGTCGAAGTAAGCATACATTTGAAAAAACTAAAGAGATGGCAAAAAGAAGCGCTCATGAAATATCCTTTATATCCGGATAATCTGCATTGGTTAGTATCTGATACAACCCAAGCATTGACTTTTTCTTTAGGGGAATATTTTAATGTGTGGTTTGAGTGGTATTTGTATGTGTATGAACACTCCACATTCAGCAAAGTAAACAGGGGTGTTATGTTTGAAAGCTATTGCACTGCTATTAGTTCTCTATTACATCTTTAAAAGTATACCTATATTGACTTACCATTCACAAACCTGCTTAATTTAATTGAAGAGCAGGATTCGAAAAATAACATCTTTGAAATAGCAGAAGGTGAGGGCATAAATTAATGACAAATATTGTGCAATCAATCTACTATAATCAAGCACCTGATACATTACAACGTGGAATTGCCTCAATGCTACATCAGGTATGGCCAGATGTTTGTCCTATGCCGGGGCCAACAATTCCGAAAGCTCACGATAAAGAACTTAATGCACGCTCATTTTATTCCTATATAAATGAGAAGTTGGTTAGCTATGCAGGTGTGGTGCATAAGACTATCAGGCATGAAGGACAAACATACAATATTGCTGGGCTTAGCTGTGTGGCAACTGACCCCAAGTATCAAGGTCAGGGATTAGGTTTACGTACAGTCGCTGCGGCTACTCAATGGATTGAAAAACAAAAAGACATAGATTTTGGCATATTCACGTGTAAACCATCTTTAGCTTCTTTCTATCATCATGCTGGTGCTTGGACTGTAGTACCGGACGTAGTGCTTATTGGAAGTCGAGATGAGGGGGCTTTATCTAGTGAATCCTTAGACGTTGTTGTTCTAATGCGTCTGTTTTCAGAAAAAGCCAAGGCTTATGAATCGATCTTGCATCATACTACTATTAATCTTGATTTTCCGGATGGTCAGTTTCTATAGCAAACTGCGCCCGATCTTCTGCAATCGGGCGCGGTTGTGACATAAAAGATACGAGAGATCTCTCTTGTGTTTTTTTCTGTGAAAATAAGGATTGTTTTTGCGTGTTTGAAATAAGTATTTAAGTATGGGATGGGAGCGAAAGATAATACATTTATTTTTGCTGAGTCTGACTTTCGGTATGGAAATAGGAACGGAGAAAATGGAAATTGGCAAGGGTTTAGGAAACTTTTTTGGGCGAATTTCCAAAATACTACCTGCCCCTTGCTAATTTTCAAACGCCACACGAGAGCAGGCCCCCTTTTGCTTAGGGGCAAAGGGCAGTGTAATATAGCATTATTTAAACAGATTTTCTGTCGCACTCCAGTAGGCTATAATTTAGCTACAAATGTTTCTTCTAGACTTAAGAGTTGAATTGGGCACCATCTGCGATAGTCGGCCACTTCTCAATAACACGACCTTTACGCCCTACCACCGTTTCGGCGTGCAATAAAGATTGATAGACCGCTTCTTCTGTAGCCTCAATGACCGCTTCAAACATCGAGTTCATTACCGGATGATCGTCTCGCAAGCAGTCCATCGTCCGGACGGCAGAGTCGGATGAATGAAGTACGTTTTGGCTATTCGAAAAGGCGATCATGATGTCCCCGCTGCCGTTATGTACATGCGTGCCAGTCCTCCCGAGCCCGATTGCTGCCCGTTTGGAGAGTCTTTTCAACTGCCTTTCGTTAACTGGCGCATCCGTTGCAACAATAATAATGACGGAACCATCAGGCTTGTCAATGTCGGCTTCCTTTATGTTCGAAGCGGGAGAAGCATGCAAGCCGTTTTTGCGTAGCCATTCGTCAATTTTACATTCTTCTTTCCGTCCAAAATTCGTTAACGCCAACACGCCGACTGTGTACTGAACATCCTCATTATTGACGATGCGTGAAGAGGAGCCAATACCGCCTTTCCGATCGTAGCAGATCATCCCTTTGCCCGCGCCGACATCTCCCATCGTAAATGGTCCAGAGTGCGCTGACTGAATTGCTTTTATCGCATGTTCCGGCCTGACTCGCATGAGGCGCATTGAGTTTAAATAACTGTCATTGCATTCTCCAACGACGATATTTAGGGAACTTGTTGAATCGCCAATAGTTTCATTTTCATCCAACATATACTGGAGTGTTCCTTCCAAAACGGCCCCAACGCTAAATGTATTGGTCAACATAATTGGTGACTCGATCACACCTAACTCCTCAACTTGTACAAGACCTACTGTTTTGCCAAATCCATTCAGCACAAAATGGGCTGCTGTCACTTTCTCTTCAAATAAGTTTCTGCTGTGGGGCAAAATTGCTGTGACGCCTGTGCAGACACACTCATCACCTTCCTGTTCATATAAAGTGACATGGCCAACCTTTACCCCAGGCACATCAGTAATTAAATTCCATTTCCCTCTCTCCATAAAGCATCCACCTTTCATGAACCGTTTTCTTTACTATAGCAGTCTCTAGACAAATAAAAAATAAACATTCAAATAATTGTTTGATTATCCTTGCAATATTTTTACGTGGTACATATACTAAAGATAATCAAATGGACATTTGAATGAGGTGCGTTATGGATAAAGATATTTGTGATATTACGGTTGTGCATGAGGATGTTGTAAAAGAAGTTCAAGCGAAAATACCGGACGTTTCGGGCATGGTGCAAATCTTTAAAGCGTTAGCTGATGAAACGAGGCTAAAGATCGCTTATTCATTAACTTGTGAGGATGAAATGTGCGTTTGCGACATTGCGGCAGTCATCGGGTCATCGAATGCGACCGCTTCACATCATTTGCGCTATTTGCGTGAACACGGCCTTGCGAAATCGAAGCGTAAAGGAAAGATGGTTTATTACTCACTTGCGGATTCGCATGTCTACGATCTTGTTAAAATTGCTCATGATCATTCTGAGGAGGGTGAACAGTATGACGACGGCGAATAAAACGGAGTATCGGCTTGAAAACTTGAGTTGTGCCAATTGTGCAATGAAATTTGAGAATAACGTCAAAAATTTGCCGAAAGTAGTGGAGGCGAATGTTAACTTTGGCGCTTCCAAGTTGTCTTTCGTCGGTGATGCGACGATGGAGGAACTACAATCCGCTGGTGCCTTTGATGGCATAAAAGTCGTGCCTTTATCAAAAAAGGAACCTGAACAGAAGACACCATTCTTTAAACGAAAAGAAAATATCGTATCCCTGTTATCGTTCCTGTTTCTGATTGCAGGTGTCTTTTTCACATATAAAGCACAGCCGCTTCCGACTGTAGCGACTATATTGTACGCCACTGCAATCGTAGTAGGCGGGGCGGGCATGTTTAAAACAGGCATTCAAAACTTATTCAAATTGGATTTTGACATGAAGACGCTCATGACGATTGCGATTATTGGCGCTGCAATAATCGGGGAATGGCAAGAAGGTGCTGTCGTCGTCTTTCTATTTGCGGTAAGCGAAGCTCTGGAAGCATATTCGATGAACAAAGCACGTCAATCAATCCGACAGCTAATGGATATTGCACCTTCATCCGCAATCGTCAAAAGAAATGACGAATTGGTTGAGCTGCGTACTGAGGATATTCGTATTGGTGATGTGCTCATCGTGAAACCGGGGCAAAAAATTGCGATGGATGGCGTCGTCTTATCAGGGCAGTCAACAGTGAACCAAGCGCCGATTACAGGAGAATCTGTTCCAGTCTTCAAGCAGAAAGACGATGAAGTTTTCGCAGGAACGTTAAATGAAGAAGGCGCATTGGAAGTAACTGTAACGAAACTGAGCGGAGACACAACGATCGCTAAAATCATCCACCTTGTAGAAGACGCACAAGCCGAAAAAGCGCCTTCGCAAAAATTTGTAGATAAATTCGCAAAATATTACACACCAGCCATTATTGCCATTGCTTTTTTAGTTGCTGTCATACCGCCGTTATTCGGCGGTGAATGGCATGAATGGATTTACCAAGGACTTGCCGTTTTGGTAGTCGGTTGTCCATGTGCGCTCGTCATATCAACGCCTGTTGCAATCGTAACTTCAATCGGAAATGCCGCACGGAATGGTGTTTTAATTAAAGGCGGTGTGCATCTTGAAGAAATGGGAAGAATTCATGCGATCGCCTTTGATAAAACAGGTACATTGACGAAAGGCTATCCAGAAGTGACTGATTTTATCATTGAAGGAACAAAGAGAGAGCATACGTTGTCTGCCGTTGCTGCTGTCGAATCGATGTCACAGCATCCGCTCGCTAAAGCGATCGTCAAATATGCTAAAGAAATGGGCGCAAAGCGCAAGGTCGCTGAAAACTTCCAATCAGTTACCGGAAAAGGAGCCTATGCAGTAGTAGATGGGGAAGCAACGTATATCGGAAGCATTCAATGGGCATCTGAGCTTAGCAATATTCCGGCAGTCATGAATGACAAAGCTGAAGATTTGCAAAAAGAAGGAAAATCCGTCATGGCAGTTGTTGTGGATGAAACCTTCCGTGGGCTTATCGCGGTTACGGATCCGTTAAGAGCGGAAAGCCTTGAAGTGATGAATCGCCTTAAGCAAGTTGGCATTCGTCATACGGTCATGCTAACAGGCGATAGCCAACATACTGCTGAGGCGATAGCAAAGCAAGCAGGTTTAACCGACGTGCGTGCAGGGCTCATGCCCGAGGATAAATTGACAGCGATCAAAGAAATGTCCGGCAAGTACGATAAAGTGGCGATGGTCGGGGACGGCATTAACGATGCTCCCGCTTTAGCGGCTGCAAATGTTGGGATTGCTATGGGGGGAGCAGGAACAGACACTGCTCTTGAAACGGCAGACATCGCATTAATGGCAGACGACTTGCACCAATTGCCATATACAATGAAATTAAGCCGAAAAACATTGCGTATTATTAAAGAAAATATTATGTTTGCATTAGGCTTAAAAATTGTAGCACTGCTGTTGATTATTCCGGGATGGCTTACATTGTGGATCGCCATCTTTGCGGATATGGGGGCGACGTTACTAGTCGTATTAAATTCCATGCGACTCATCCGTATTCGTAAATAGTTTTCAGTAGGTGATTGGGGGAGAAGGCAATGCGTTTAAGAGAATGGACGATGGAAGAGCAAGAGCAGCTGATTCACTTTTTAACGACAAACACTTGGCCGTTTCATGGCAATGCTCATCCCGAACGAGATTTGATCGAAAAAACGATTGAAGAAGGCGGCTATGAGTCGGATGAAGTGAAGACATTTTGGGTGCAAACGGATGATGAGGAGATTGTCGGGATCGTAAAAATATATGATTTGCAAGATGAAATCCCGCTATTTGATTTGCGGATTGCAGATCGCTACCGTGGCTTCGGCTATGGACCTCAAGCGCTCCGTCTTATTACAGAGTTTGTTTTTGGACTTCCTGAAGAAAAGATTAGATTGGAAGGTCATACACGACAAGACAATTTGGCAATGAGAAAAACATTTGAACGTGCAGGCTTCGTCAAGGAAGCGCATTTACGGAAAGCATGGTTTTCTCCGAAAGAGAACTCGTATTATGACGCTGTCACATACGGCATGACGCGAGAAGACTTTTTAGCTGGCACGACGACGCCGGTTCATTGGGAAGATGAAGAGCATAAAACTCGAAAGAAAAAGAGGATTCCCGACTTCCCAAGTCAATTCGAGTCGGAAAGATTAATAATCCGAATGCCTGAAGTGGGAGATGCGTTGGATGTTTGGAATGCAATCCGCAATTCATTGCCGGCGCTTCGGAATTGGATGCCGTTTGCCCAGCAGCAGCCTGAGCTTCATGTGACGGAAGAGAATTTACGCGAGTCCATTGCGGATTTCATTACAAGGAAAGATTTACGATTGCATCTGTTTTCCAAGGAAACAGGAGAATTTGTAGGATCTACAGGTCTTCACCGAATTGATTGGTCTATTCCTAAATTCGAAATTGGCTATTGGGTCGATACGAAATTTGAAGGTAAAGGGTATATAACGGAAGCTGTTGAAAGATTGACGGCATTTGCCTTTGAAGAATTAGGAGCACGAAGAGTGGAAATCCGATGCGACGAAGAAAACGTGAGGAGCCGTGCTGTTGCGGAACGTGCAGGCTATGAGCTTGAAGGCGTATTGAAGCAGGATTCCTTATCAGCAGATGGTAGTTCTTTGAGGAACACTTGTATTTATGCGAAAATAAAATAGTATACAAAGTGAAAGGGTGCCCTACAGGTACCCTTTCACTTTGTATACAGCCATTTGGATAGGTTGTTCTAACAGAATAGCTCCTCTTTTTAGCCGAAAAATATTGCCGTGTCGAGGCATTCTGAGACGACTGCAATTGCCTAAATTGCTGCAAATAGGGAAGTAATATAACGAATTAAACCTTTCTTTGCTCACCTATCAACGGTTGCATGACTTGCGTTCTGTGGGTATCAGAATCAAACAAGATAGTAGTGTGTCCAATTATTGGTACTCTATCTTTAAAGCGATCGCCTTCCTGTTAATAATTGAATGACAAAAATAATGCCTGCAATAATTAATAGAAGGTGAATTAATCCGCCCCCGATTTTCATAATAAACCCAATTAACCAGAACGCTACTAATAAGACAATTATAAACCAAAGAACCTTACCCATTTTTTTCACCCCTTTGAAGTGGTATAGTAAATTTACCCGTTTGGAAAAGATGATAAACAGCCTTGGTCGACAGGGTTCAAGAAAGAATCGCAAGGGAATATACATACTGGAGGTGGAACTGTGGCAACACCAAGTATGGAGGACTATATTGAACAGATTTATTTACAGATTGAAGGAAAGGGAGAGGCGCGCGTATCCGATGTTGCGGAAGCGCTGTCAGTATTGCCTTCGTCCGTAACAAAGATGGCGCAACGGCTCGATCGTGAAGGATATCTCATTTATGAGCGTTACAGAGGCCTTGAACTAACGGAAAAAGGTTTGAAGTTCGGTAAGAAATTGTTGCGCAGACATGAGTTATTGGAACAATTTTTGCGTATTATCGGTGTAGAAGAACAAAATATTTATCAAGACGTCGAAGGAATCGAGCATCATTTAAGTTGGAACGCAATGGATCGGATTACAGATCTTGTTGAAGCAATGGAAGAAGATAAAGAATTTGTTCGTAATTTGAAAGAGCGTCAAGCAATTGCGGAAGAGGTAGATGAAAAATGACAGAACTAAAGCCGGGATATAATGTCCGACTAACAGTGGCAAGCAAAGAAGGCTCGAGATGGGTGTTGTCAGCAGGTGATCAAACAATTATGCTGAACGCCTCGGAAATTGAAGGAACATTGAATGAAGGCGACACGATAGAAGTATTTCTTTATATGAATCGACGCGGTGAATTGACAGCAACAGCAAATTTGCCGTCCGTTACATGCGATACATTCGGCTGGGGGCGGGTTATCCGCATCGATGAGAAAGAAGGTGCGTATGTAGATGTCGGCTCATCATTTGAAGTGCTCGTCAATAAGGCGGATTTGCCGAGAGTTAAAGCACTTTGGCCGAAAACGGACGATGAATTGTTCATGACATTGCGGACAGATTTAGGAGGCAATATCTTTGGCCGATTAGCGACCGAGGAACGAGTGTTGGAGCTGATCAATGAGGCCCCAGAAACGGTGTTTAACAAAACATTGACGGCAAGACCTTATCGACTATTGCCGGTTGGCTCCTTTCTATTAAGCATCCCTGACAACTATCGAATTTTTGTCCATCAGTCGGAACGACAACAAGAACCCCGTTTAGGACAGGCCGTTGACGTCCGCATTATCGAAGTGCATAAAGACGGCACATTAAACGGTTCTTTATTGCCACGGAAACAGGAACGTTTAGGCGATGATGCGGAAATGATACTCAATTATTTGACTGAAGTCGGCGGGAAAATGCCGTTTTGGGATAAGTCATCTCCTGATGAGATCAATGAAATGTTCGGTTTGAGCAAAGCGGCATTTAAAAGGGCTTTAGGGAAATTGATGAAAGAAGGAAAAATTGAGCAGAACGATGGCTGGACCTCTGTGAAATAAAAGCAATGGGGAACTTTTGTTACGTCATAACGTACTTATTTTATGACAAAGGAGGTAGAAACAATGAAACGGATTATAACATTTGTAATGATTTTTGCATTATGTATAGGGATGGTCATTCCGACTGCAGCAAAGGCAGATTCAGTAGTAGATGAAAAATTAGGTGTGCCGGTCGTCGTTTATGGAGCAAACTTGTCAGATGCTGAAAAGGAAAGCGTTCGAAAAAGCTTGAAAGTGGAGCAGGATGGCGAGTATGAAGAAATCATTGTAGATGGAAAAGATCTTGTGAAATATATTACGGACGGCAATGACAAGGCAAGAATGTATTCATCCGCCAAAATTACGAGGCAGGATAAAGGGAAAGGGCTTGTCATTTCAATCGTGACACCGGATCATATTACACAAGTGACTTCTGAAATGTATGCGACAGCGATGCTGACTGCAGGAATTGAAGATGCGATTGTAGAAGTGGCTGCACCGAAAGCGGTAACTGGTGAATCTGCGCTCATCGGTATTTACAAAGCGTATGAAGTATCCGGCGAGACATTGGATACAGAGCGAACAGATGTCGCAAATGATGAATTGAATTTGGCAACGAGGTTTTCAAAGAACTTGGATATCGACCAAGACAAAGTTGCTGAGTTATTAACGGAAATTAAGAAAACAATAGCCGAAAACAAACCGGCTACGAAAGAAGAAGTAGAGAAGATTGTAAACGATCAGCTGAAAAAACTGAATATCGAACTTAGTGATGCAGATCGTCAATTGTTAATTGACCTTATGGATCGGATTCGCAATTTGGACATTGATTTCAGTAAGCTCTCTGACCAACTATCTGATATGGCATCAAAAATTAAAGATAAAATCGGTGAAATTGACCCAGGGTTCTGGGAAAAAGTGAAACAGTTCTTCGCGGACCTTGCAGAGTCTGTGAAGTCATGGTTCAACTGAAGAGAATAAGATTTTGATATAATCTAAAAAAAGGAGGAGAGGTTTTCATGAACTTTGAATTTGTGGAATTAGGCGGCGACACTTTTGCGTTCCGCTATGAGCAGGATGGCAAGATGTTAGCGGAAATCACATGGACGCTTTTAGGGGATGTCATGGTGATGGATCATACTTTTGTATCCCAAGACTTGCGTGGCCAAGGGGTTGCTAAGAAACTATTGGACCGTGCTGCACAATACGCAAGGGAAAAAGGTTACAAAATGGAAGCTGTCTGCTCCTATGTCGTAACTGCTTTTGAACGATACAAGGAATATGATGATATTAAAGCATAAGAAAAAAAGGCAATCTCACTATTAGATTGCCTTTTTTATATTTAAAAATAGTTAGAAACCCCATGCCAAAGTTACAAAGTATAAAATACTGGTAAGTACAGATGCCCCTGCGACGGTATAAAGCATGTCCGTCGAGGTAAATAAAACATGTTTCCTCATAAATTGCATGCTCTCCTTTCGCTCGAATAGTCATTTTCTCCTTGCTTCAACATTACCCGAATAGATGAAAATAAAACCATTGCCCTAAAATAAAATGATTACGAAACTAATTGTCTATTTCGACGTATACTCTGTTATGATATACAAAATAGTAGAAAGAGAGAGGTGCTTTGCATGAATCGAACGGCCGAGAGAGTGTTATCCATCATCGCCGTCATCATGACTGCAATTGGAACGATTTGCGGATTTATTTTTATGGCATTTTATAGCTTCCTGCAAAATGATCCGGGCTTCCAGCAAGAAATGAAAATGGAATTGCTCGCAGATCCAACTTATACGCAGGCCGATGTTGATGCGGTATTTGTATTCTTTGATGTGTTAGGCGGATTTTTATGGTTCCTTATCATTGCGATGATCATTAGCATCGTATTGAACATTATCGGCATCGTTAATATTTGGAAGGATAAGAATTCTAAATTGGCAGGTATTATGTTCATCATCGCTGGGATATTTGGTGGAATCGTATCGCTTCCATCCATCTTGCTATACATCGCGGCAATTCTTTGCTTCACGAAAAAACCGCCATTGCAGGAAGAACCACAATTTGTGGATCAGCCTTACGATAGCGACTCAATGAGACCGTTATAAAAAACAAAGGCAATCCCTATTCATTAAAGGGATTGCCTTTTATTATTAAACAAGAGCAGGCTGTTGAATGAAGTAGACATATTGAGCTGTTTCGACAGGGTATCCTTCGAATTCTTCTTCAAATGTATCTAAAAGTTCAAAGCCTATTTTTTCATAGAAGGCGCGTCCTGCGTCGTTTCGGCTATCAACATAGACATAAAGCTGTTTTGCTGTTTTGAGCACTTCCATCGAATAGTCGAATAATTTTCTACCGTATCCTGAATGCTGGTAAGCCGGCAAAATATACATCGCCGTCAACTCTGAATCGCCATCTTCATCTTCTTTTGTAAAGTTAAGAAATCCGATCGGGGTTCCGTTTTCACATTCAGCGACTAACATATGAGTCTTTTCCATCCGTTTCATCATCATTGCATCGGAATAGGAGCGATTGATAAATGCTGTCTGAATGTCTTTAGGAATGATCCCCGAGTATGTATCATTCCACGTTACATGAGCAATTTGTTGTATATGGCGAATATCGCCAACGGTCATCGGTCGTATCATGTCGCTGTCACCTCCGCAATCCTTTCTGCTATCATAACAAATAACAGTCTAATAAACTATGGTTGTCATCATAATGAAATATAAAATTTAGACATTTAATCATTGGGGGATATACTATGACGGAAAAAGAGCTGAACTGGTCTTTCAAGCGATTCAACGAACTAAGCGGAATCGAAGTATATGAAATGCTAAAATTGCGGGTTGCAGTATTCGTAGTAGAGCAACAATGCCCATACATGGAAGTGGACGGTCACGACATGGAAGCTGTTCATTTATTTGGGATGAAAGATGGGGAGATTAAAGCCTATGCCCGTCTTTTACCTGCGGGAGTGAAATATGAAGAACCTTCTTTAGGACGAGTGATTGTCCATGAAGATCAGAGAGGCAAAGGAGTTAGTCATATTTTGATTTCAAAAGCAGTAGAATTTATGATAAAAAACTTTCATGCCGAAAAAATACAATTGCAAGCCCAATTGCATTTGCAACAACTGTACGGATCGCATGGATTTGAGGTGATAGGAGAACCATACGAAGATGATGGTATTCCACATATCGATATGTTGTTAGCAAAGAAAAGTTTTCGAAAAGTAGAATGAGGGTATACTACTCGTATCAAAATGAATTTTGATGGGATGGAGGATGATATATATGGCACGTAAAAAAGGAAATGGATTGCTCCTTGCAACATTAGCTGCAGGTGCATATGCGTATTTTAGTAAAAAAGAAAATCGAGATAAGGCGATGGTAGCCTTCAATAACATGAAAACGAAAGTAAATTCTTTTGTCAATTCTCAGCAATTGAACCGTTCAGATGAAACGAAGGCAGGGCATTCAGACCCTTATGATTTTCAAGACAATAAAATGGTGAGTGAAGGGGCCCAAACGAGCGTCCATTACTACAACCAAGAAGTTGAAGACGACTCGAAAGAATCAGAGAAAGATGGGCTTTACACTAAACAAAAAGAAAATGATCCACATTGGAAACAAGGAGAACAAAAAGAAGGTTAAGTTCATTTCGATGTAAGCTTTGGAAAATAGGGGTTAGCACGCCAACTGTTATTTATGCGTCAAATGAAAGGCGTTTTACGTAAAATAGAATTGCTTTGCATTTTCAATCTTTATGCGCAATTGCAATCTACGATACAGTAGACAAATCTCTTCAAAGAGCGCTTCTTTCTAAAAGAGGCGTTTTTTTATGTTCACAATTCCCTGTTCAAATGGCAACATTCATTGTAATTATACCTACATATGATGTATACTTTTCAGTAGTTTGAATTTATCTGTCAGAAGGTTATTCATCTATATAAAATGAACAAGTACCTAACGAATGCTCGGCAGAAGAAAAGCACTACAAAATTACATGCAATTACGCCGAGGCGCAATTGATTATAGTGAAGGTGAATCTATTGAAGAAAAGAATTGGTTTATTCTCGATACTGATTACCGCAGCTGTATTTTTGAGCGGCTGTTCAGGTGTACAAAACAAAGAGGGAACGTTTTATAGTATATTCGTAAAACCGATGGAATGGCTTCTGCATTATTTAGGAGAAGCGTTTAACGGAGGCTACGGCTGGGCGATCATCGTCATCACTGTTGCAATACGTTTAGTTCTAATGCCTTTAATGTTAAAGAACTATAAATCACAGCAAGAAATGAAAGTAAAGATGGATGCGCTTCGCCCTGAAATGGAAGACATTCAAAAACGGCTGAAACAGGCGAAAGATAAAGAAGAGCAAATGAAGCTTCAGCAAGAAATGATGGGATTGTACTCGAAGCACGGCGTCAACCCGCTCAACATGGGCTGTTTGCCGCTAATTATTCAAATGCCGATTATTATGGGACTCTACTTCGCAATTCTCTATGCACCACCTGAAGTAAAGGAGCACCAATTCCTATGGTTTAATCTTGGTGAGCCGGATAAAATCATGATGTTAGTCGCAGGAGCTGTTTATTTTGTACAAGCGCGCGTATCCTTATGGACGATGCCTGAGCAGCAAAAACAGCAAATGAAGCTGTTCGTCTACATGTCACCGATTATGATTATGTTCATTTCGTTCAGTGTTATGGCAGCATTGCCATTATATTGGGCTGTAGGCGGTATTCTCCTCATACTCCAAACGTATTTAGGACGTAAATTTTACTACAAGCATACGGATGCCGAGTTAAGCCAAACTACAGATAAAGCAAAGTAAGTATGGGGGCTGTAGACAAAGTATCTTCTTCACTTTGTCTACAGTCTTTTTAAGATTTGTAGTTATGAGATAGGTGTTTGCCCAGCTTGGCTTGAAAACGCTTGACACGTGGAAGGCAGTATAGGTGTGCAACGTCCGCAGTGCCTTTATTTCCACAAAGGCTCGAAAATACGGCAAATCGAACTCTTTATTGTTCGATTCGCAGTATGCGAGCGTTAGTCAACAAGTTAGGGGCTGGAGAATGTTCTCCAGCCTTTCTTCATTTTTCGAGAGGGGAATCTATGATGAGCCAAAAAAAGTTTTTCGTTCCAATCATTATTGTAATTGCATTGATTACGCTTTATTTTATCATCAAAGGAAAATTGGACATCGCCATATTAACAATGATGGCCCTATTTTCATTAACAAATGCATCAAGAGCGAAATCATTTAAAGAGCAAGGCTATGAAAGAGAATCCAAATGGATGCGCTATTTGTCGATTACCTTTGGAGCCGCTTTCGTAGTTGTGTTTGCACTTATATTTTTCATGTAATGAACCAACTATGCTGTTGGTGCGTCAATATAGTTAGTAATTTAGCTTTTTTCTTGTTAGCAATACAATGATAATGGCTGGCACTGAACAAATGGTCATTCCTAAAAATGCCGCATTAGGAGAGACTTCGTCATATAGGAAGCCCGCAGGGAATGTCAGGATTGCTGTACTTAAACTCATAGCGAACGCAGCATAGAAGCCTTGTGCCGCAGCAATATGTGAGTTTGGGAGCTTTGTAGAAATATACTGGATAAACGCATAGTGGGCAACGCCGAATGATAGGGCATGTAGCACTTGAGATGCTATGAATACACTCGTCATCGGATAAAGGAAAATTGCTACCCATCGAACCGTAGAGCCGATTGCTGAAACTAAAAACATCGTGGACACTTTTACTTTTGAAAGCAATCGATCTGCTTTTGCGAAAAATAAGATTTCGAACAATATAGCGATGTTCAGCACAATGCCGATATAAAAGCTGTTCACTCCTAAATCATTCAAAAATATAAAGCCGTAGTTGTAATAGGAAGCGTGAGCACCTTGCAATAAAATCGCCAACAGCATAACAACGGCAAAGCCTTTTGATTGGAAAAGGCTTTTTAAGCCGGTTTTTACATTGCTACCGCTCTTATATTCAGGTTTTGATTGCAAAATGGCAGGTGCCGGGCGAGAAAAGAACAGTACAATAAATCCAAGACCTGCGATCATTAGCAGAAGGATTGATTTTTCGCCCCATACAGCAGTTGCAGCTCCGACAATTAATAACGCTACTGTATAGCCGATGGAACCATAGGAGCGGCTTTTGCCATAATGAATGCGATCGGCTTGCATAAGAACCGATGCACCGCTTTCCACCGCGGGCAATATCATCGGATAGACTGCGCTAAATAAGATTGTTATCAGCAACAGAACAGCGAATGGCGAATTGGGTAAATACATAATGGCCAGCAATAGGGAGATCAATGCAGTCCATTGCACTGCTCGGATTAAGGATAGCTTTCTCGTCATGTAGGGGAAAAACAAAAAAGTCGCAAAGGACCGAGCAACCATGCCTGCGCCCATAACAACGCTGGCAGCTTTTACTGATAAACCTTTGTCATTCGTTAAAAATCCTGTCCAGTAGGGGAGAAAGATGCCCCATGTAAAGAAGAACGTTAAGAAACTAAAAGATAGCCAGCGTTGTGTATTCATTGTTTATCCTCTCAATCTTCGAATACGTTATTAGAAATAAATGATAGCATATGCACACAGTAAAGAGAATTGATGGTAAACTATCTTAGTGTGAAAAAATGATATTTAACGAGATATATAGCAGAAGGAAGGCCTTTATACATGAAACGAAGCAAGCATAAGAAGACGAAGAGTAAGATTGGAACAATCATTTTATTAATAATAAGTATCTTTTTTATTTCCGCCATCGTTTGGATAGGGATAAATGAGTGGAATGTTGATAAAAGTTTAAGCCGTTTAGGATTGAAAAAAGATGTAACTGAGCCACAGGAAGAACCGATACAATTACCGGAAGAAGAGGAAGAGCCGCTTGATGAGTTGCCAAATGCAACAGAAGAAGGCGATGAAGAACAAGAACCGGAACAACAGGCTCCAAATCAACCACAAGAAAAAACGGATGAAGAGAAAAAAGTTGAAACACCAACTAAGATCGAAACACCCGTGAAGAAAAACGATAAAGCCAATGTGAAAAATAATCCGCCAACTATTTCGAAAAATGGCGGCTATATTGAAGGCCAGAAGCTGCCTAAAGAACCGACATTCATAAAGGGCGTCCTAATTGCCAATAAAAAATACCCGTTGCCAAGTGATTATGCACCCGGTGAAAGTAAAGAGGCAAGAGCGGCATTTGATGAGATGGCTGCAGAAGCAAAACTATCTGGTATCAATCTAACTGCTTTCAGCACATACCGCTCATATGAATACCAAGTCTCTCTTTACGATCGTTATGTCCAAAAGGATGGCAAAGATGCTGCTGACCGGTACAGCGCTCGTCCAGGCTATTCAGAGCATCAGACAGGTTTGGCATTCGATATAGGGGAAGTGAATTTCGAGAAACACTGGGCTTCCTCCTCATTCGGAGATACGGAAGCTGGAAAATGGGTAGCAGCGAATGCATATCGTTACGGGTTCATCCTCCGCTATCCGAAAGGGAAAGAAGATGTGACAGGCTATATGCATGAGTCATGGCATTTCCGCTACGTTGGCAAAGAAATTGCAGAAGAGGTCTTTAAACGCAATATTACGTTGGAAGAATATTTAGGAATAGAATAGATTTAGGCTTGCAAGGTTTAGTTGAAATATGGTTGCCTCGAAAGGAGGCAGCCTTTTTGTTTAGATAGACTAATGGCGCTTTTGAATGTGAAGGCCGCGGCGATCCTCGTAAATTATGAGTGATTGGGCTGGACGTTTCCAGCTAACTTCCTAGTCAATAAAAAATAGTGAAGAGACTGTCGATGTCTCTTCACTATTTTATATAATAAGAATTGTTTCGGAAAAGAAGAAACTTCCCCAATCGTGAAACGTTCGTTGAAAAGGAATACAATTTACCCGAAACCTACCATTCGCTATGATTGCTGCATTTCTTTTTCCAAAATTATAGTATCGGTGATAGTAGGCGGGAGACCGATTCCTTGATCTTCACGATACGAGTACGATTCTTATATGCTTCATACGTCAATTCAGTCGATAACTGCATGTCTTGCTCGAACAGTTCCGCTAACTCATGAGATTTTTCTCGGTCATAGATGAAGGCGTTAATCTCAAAATTCAATTTAAAGCTGCGCACATCAATGTTGGCAGTACCTACTGTAGAGAGTTCATCGTCAACAACAATTTTTTTGGCATGCAGGAAGCCGTTTTCGTAAATATACACTCTTGCTCCAGCTTCTAAGAGTTTCCCCACGTTTGAATAGGTTGCCCAGTAAACAAACATGTGGTCCGGCTTATTCGGTATCATAATTCGTACATCGACACCAGAGAGGCAAGCAATCCGAAGCGCATCCAGGAAACTAACATCTGGGATGAAATAAGGTGTTTGAATGTAAATGTACTCTTTCGCTAAAAAGATCATTTTTAAATAGCCATCTTTAATTTGTTCCCACTGAGCGTCCGGTCCGCTCGAAACGATTTGCAAACCGACGGTGCCTTTTCGAGGAATAGCGGGAAAGTACCTCTCTGCATATTCGATATTGTGCTTTTCAGACGCTTGATTCCAATCTAAGATGAAACGGGTTTGTAACGGATGAATTGCACTGCCTTCAATGCGGAGATGCGTATCCCGCCAATAGCCAAATTTCTTGTTTAATCCTAAATATTCATCACCGACGTTGAAGCCGCCGACATATCCGACGCGTCCATCGATAACTACGATCTTTCTATGATTCCGGTAGTTCAGCCGTGGGTTGATGAGTGGAAGGACTGCAGGGAAAAACGCAGCTACTTCACCGCCAACGGCAATGAGTTCTTTCAAATGGCTTATGCGCAGACCTCTAGAGCCAATATCATCGAATAGCACACGTACTTTAACACCTTGTTTCGCTTTTCGGATTAGCACATCCAATATCCTTTTGCCTAATGAATCCAAACGTAAAATATAATATTGGAAATGGATATGGTCTTTCGCATTTTCAAGATCTTTGAGCAATGCATCAAATTTCTCCACACCGTCATTAAATATTTGCACATTGTTATCTTGTGTCAATACAGCGTGGTTATTGCGCAAGTGCAAGTAGATCATATCCTTATAATGAGCGGTGTCATCCAATCTGAATTCAAAAGCATCCTCTTCGATCGCTTCGATTTGATAATCGATGAGCTGTTCTATCCCAATGCGATTTCTTCCTTCCCAGCGGAATAAATGCTTCTTTCTTAACTGTCTGCCTAAAAATAAATAAATAATGAAACCGAATAGAGGAATGAAGAAAAGAACAAGAAGCCAAGCCCATGTAGCTGTTGGATCACGCCTCTCTAAAAATATGAGGGCGATTGCAAGAAAAATGTTCAATATAAATATAATTGTAACTGAAATGCTAAATAATCCTGACATTTTCACCCTCCTTAAACATTTCCTTTCTTACAGTATACCGAAAAACAGAAGAAAAAGAAGATAATCAAAATCTCGAGAGTCTTAATTCATTTCGGGAACAATAAAAATGTTAGTTATGAATCGGCGTTTTTGGGCAATGTGCTTTTAAAATGATTTCCGATCGTCTATCGTGTGATTCTGATTGTTTGTAAATCCAACACAGCTTTCATTCTACAGGATTCTGTAGTTGAAGCTTTCTAAAAGAATAAGAGTATTTATAGAATCCAATAAATCCTACTTGACTGATTAGGATAAGGGGTTTATAGTTTTGCTATAAGTTGAATCAGGAGGAATATAGATTGGATACAATATTATTAATTATTAACGTTGCGGCACTGTTGCTGTTTGTCGGACTCCTATATAGTATGCATCGCAAAAACATTTCGTTTTCCAAAAGGGTATTTACCGGGTTAGGGCTTGGTATTCTGCTTGGATTTGTATTGCATATTGCTTATGGCACAGACTCTGAAGTGCTTTCAAAATCAGTAGCTTGGTATAATATTATCGGAACTGGTTATGTTAAATTGCTTCAAATGATAGTCATTCCTTTAGTTTTCATTTCAATATTGGGTGCTTTTACAAAAGTGACGATCGGCAAAAACTTCGGAAAGATGGCCGGACTCATTTTAGGGATTTTAGTTGGCACAACTGCTATTGCTGCTGCTGTCGGAATATCCTCTTCTTTACTTTTCGGTCTGGACGCTTCGGAAATTGTGCAAGGCGAAGCAGAAACGGCTCGTGGGGCTTCGATTGAGGAAAGTTCATCGAATCTATCTGGTAAGGCTTTGCCAGATCAAATTTTAGATCTACTTCCTGCGAATCCGTTCCTTGACTTCACTGGCGCTCGTCCAACTTCAACAATTGGTGTTGTTATTTTTGCGGCATTCTTAGGCTTTGCTTATTTAGCCCTTACTAAACGTGATGAAACAAATGCAAACCTTGTTAAAAAGGGAATCGATGCTTTGTACTCCTTAATTATGGGCGTTGTTCGCATTGTGTTGCGTTTAACACCATATGGAATTTTAGCCATCATCGCGAGAACAGTCGCCACTTCAGACTTTGCGGCGATATACAGTTTAGGTAAATTTGTGTTAGCTTCCTATGCAGCAATTTTGGTCATGTTCCTTATTCACTTAATCATCATTTCGATTTCAGGGCTCAACCCGATCACCTATGTGAAGAAAACAGCAGAGACTTTGTTGTTTGCTTTCACCTCTCGCTCAAGTGCCGGGACATTGCCATTAAATATTAAAACACAGACAGATCGCTTAGGAGTGCCGGATGGTGTCGCAAACTTTGCTGGCTCCTTCGGATTATCAATCGGTCAAAACGGCTGTGCAGGAATTTACCCAGCAATGTTGGCAGTCATGATTGCACCGACAGTCGGTCAAAATCCGTTAGAACCGACATTTTTGATCACATTGATTGCAATTGTGGCGGTTAGCTCATTTGGGGTAGCTGGTGTTGGAGGCGGCGCAACTTTCGCTGCGATTTTAGTATTATCCGCATTAAACTTGCCTGTAGCCCTCGCAGGCTTGCTCATCTCCGTTGAACCGTTAATTGACATGGGACGTACAGCGCTGAACGTTAGCGGCTCCATGACAGCGGGCGTTGCAACTGCTCGAGTGACTGGGGAAATTGATAAAGAGATTTATAATGGTTCCATGGAAAATCAATCCATCGAAGCTTTATAATGATAAAATCCGCAGGAAAGCAATTGTGCTTCCTGCGGATTTTTTATTTCACGATTAATTGATAAGTCTCTTCGATATAGCGCTTATAGGGAGATGCGGGCATAGGTGCAATCAGTTCCATTGTCTTTTTTGCTATGCTTTCAGCCTCTTCTTGCAACCCTAACGCAAAATAACTTCTTGCAAGATAGGCATCTCCTTCGTAAAAAATGGAGAGGTCAATCGGGTGATGAATGTAGTCGGCAATTTCAACTTGCTTCAATCGTTCAATCGCCTCTTCATAACGTCCGATTCCGTAAAGTGCTTTGCCTTTTTCCGCAAGTAAATAAGAACGAAAATAAACGGACCTATTCAACTCCTCCTCATATTCAGAAATCAATTCAGATGCTTTTTCATATTGATGTGTATAGGATGTCAATTGATGGATTTCCATGAAGCGATATAAGTATAACGGCTCTTTGTCATCTGCGAATTCGCCGTATTGCTTTAATTTATTTGCATAAAAAGCGATACGCTCCTCGTCGTTATTCATCATTGCATTAATCGCGGCTAACCTGTACAAATTATCAATACTATTAAATATACGGTGCGTTTTCGAAAATTCAATTGCCTCCTCCATAACTGCGATGCCTGTTTCATAATTACCGACTGCATAATGGAAAACGGCTTCATGATAATCAAGATCAATTCGGGAAATCGGATCGATATAGGCGTATTTATCATTTATATATTGCCGTTCTTGTAAAAAATCTTCTAAGGCCTCCGAGTATAAATGATCTCTAAACTTTGTCCAAGATTTGAAAATGGCAAGGTTGGCTCTCCTGCGCACAATATTCAGTCGGTCATACATCGTTGCCGCCTTATCTATATATTCTTTCCAATTAGGGGAACCGCTTAAATACAGCCCTTGTCCGTACATATCCAATACTCGCGCAGCTTCATAGCTATCGGATAAATTTTCGACGTAAGGCTGCAATAAGGCGATCAGCTGTTCATTTTTATCGACTTCCTCTGAAATAGTCGTATTATAAAGTTCCTCTGCTTTCTCTAAAACATCCCGTAGCTCTTGGCTACTCACTTCTTCCAAAAGCATAGACATATCGACATCTAATCGATTGGCAAGATAGAGGAGGCTGTCCATGGAAGGCTTTGCTTTATTATTTTCAATTAAACTGAGCATCCCTTTTGAAAGTTTCCCTCCAGCTAACACTTCCAATGTCATTTTACGCTCTTTGCGCAAACTTCTTATGCGCTCGCCTAAAGTTTTAATAGTGTTCACTCTCCTTGACTACATAACCGTACAATCCAAAGTTCCAATTCGTCAACATCGTTCATATGATAATAAGGTTTTATATAGTTTAATTATATTAAACTTTCTATTGCAATGGAAGAATAAAGTGTGCTATTCTTTGTTTAATTAAATTAAACTTACTGATTGGAGTGACTAATTTGGAAATGGCAGCGAATTTAAAAAGAGCGACTTACCATATGTGGACGTTTACGATTAGCAAGCTGATTTCCGCATTCGGCGCGCAAGTGTATGCATTTGCAATTAGCTTTTACATTTTACAGATGACAGGTTCTGCAACGAGTTTTGCTACAAATCTCATTTGCAATATTTTACCAAGAACGCTTGTCTCGCCTTTTGCGGGTTATGCAGCAGATAAATATTCGAGAAAAGCGATTGTCATAATTGCTCAAATTGTTTCTACTCTTGCGATTGGCGGGCTACTTATTTACAGCTTGACATATGGTTTATCATTGATCGCGATTTATGCGACAACCGTTGTTTTATCGATTGCGTCAACGTTTTCAGGAGTGACATTTACTTCCTCCATTACAGGTTTGATCGATGAAGCGAGGATTCAACGTGCGATGTCGCTGAACCAGATGTCAATTTCGTTTGCGGCTATTGGAAGCCCTGCCATTGCAGGTATTTTGTACGGAACAGTGTCGATGAATACGTTTTTAATACTGTATATGTCAGCGTCAGTGCTTGCTGTTTTATTAGAATCTACGATGAACTTTAAGCTTTTTGCGAAAAGGAAGGAGAAGACGGAAGAGGAAGCGAAAGAAACGATGTGGCAAAGTATAAAGGCGGGCATTTCCTATTTGCGATTGCAGCCGGTACTGCTAACAATTGTCTGGATCTCATTAATTATCAACTTCCTTTTCGGTGCATTTGAAGTAGGGTTTTCTTTCATCCTCATCGAGAAACTAAAGATGGCATCCGAACATTTCGGTGTGACACAAGGTTCGTTTGCGGTAGGCATGCTGCTCATGTCCATTTATTTTTCAATGAAAAAAGAGGTGAAATACCCTTTATTAGTCTCGAAAAGGGGCATTCTTATTTTCGGTATTATCCTCATGCTCATTCCGCTGCCATTGATCGTCTCTATGCAATATAATGCGTTTTTTGCATTTTATATAATTGTGATCTTTTTATTCGGTATTAATATGATGATCGTCAATACGCCAATTCAAGTGCTTATGCAAAAGTCGATCGACGACGATTTCAAAGGACGTGTGTTTTCAATACTTGAAACAATGTCCATGGCATTAATGCCATTAGGCGTTGTGTTATTCGGATTCCTTTATGATGCAGTGCCAGCACAGTGGATCCTCGTTAGTTCGGGTATTTTGCTCATGATCGTTACGCTTATAATGGCGAGACCTTCTATCATCAGAAAGGCTCATCCAGAATTGGCGAAAACAAAAATGATAAAAGCGAAAGCGGTCCAAGAATGAAATTAGAGGGAAGCGGGGAATGGATAATCGACGTAAGCGTGAATTATGGCGGGAGCGATATGAGCTTCCACCCATTGCCTTATTTAATGTCTGGAGATGTGAGTGTGGAGGATGGAAATGGAAAAGTTGTTCAGTATTTCACATCCTAATTAAGGCTGTAATCCCTTACAATCTGTCCTCACTTGTAGTAGTCAGGGAATTGTCATATTGAAACAAAAAGGCTGTCAAAGAAAAGTATCCTCTTCGACAGCAATTCTGTTCTTCTTCACAGAATTATGGCAGATTGATCGAAACTTTATTATGCTGAGCGTAACGTTTTTAAAGACTTTCGATAAAGGAATACGAAAACGATTGACAGCACTGCAAGCGTCGCTGAAATAGTATAGATGCCGCCATCTAATTGAGTGAATAGACCTGTGAACAACAATGGACCGATAATCCGCCCCATATTATCCATCGAATACGTCATGCCAGCTGCTGTTCCATACTTTCCGCCAGATTCTTTGGATGTTAGAGAAACAAGGACCGTTCTTGCAAGCGCATTACCTGCAGTGAAGACGCTTAACGCAAATCCCGCCCAAAACAGGTTTGATGTGAATGGAATTAGCACAAGGCCGATTGCAGTAATGATCTGCGCTCCTATTATCCATTTCGTTTCTGCACCGTTCTTGACCCGCCTTACAACTCCACCTTGGATGGCAGCATCGACAAATCCGCTCGCCATGAACAAGTAGCCGACTTGCTTCGGTGTAATGTCGATTTTGGAAATCTGAAACAATTGGAATGTTGCCTCAATCCCTGCAAGAATTAACGTCACCATGAACGATAGTAAGAATAGATTACGAATCCGATATTGCCACAGCATTGCTCCACCTTTTGGAAGTATTGCCCGTTTATTCGCTTCGCCAAGCCGCTTAGGCTCTTTTAAAATGAATCCGGCATAGACAAATAAAAGTAAAGTTAGAATGCCTGACGCGATGAACGGAACCCGCAAACTAATATCACCAAGCACTCCACCAATCGCTGGACCAAAAATGAAGCCTAAGCCGATTGACATCCCTAAAAGACCCATATATTTATTGCGGTTCTCTTCTGTCGTCATATCGCCAACAAACCCGGTAACCGCTGTATAAAGGGCACCCGAGAAAATACCGCCGACTACGCGCGATAAATAAAGCAAAAATAGATTCTCTATGAAAAATGCGAACAAGAAAAAGCTTAGGCTAAACCCAACCAATCCAACCATGATGAGTTTTTTGCGCCCCGTTCGATCAGACAATGACCCCCAAAGTGGGGCTGTGAAGAAAGAGGCCAAAGAATAGACGGTCAATAGCCCACCAACATGCATCTCTGATAGCCCTTGCTGTACGACAACTTCAGGCAATATTGGAATAATGAGCCCGAACCCTAAATAAACGAAAAATTGCACGGACATCAACAGAAGAATCGCCTTTTTTATATTCATATGACTACCCGCCTTTAATAAAAATCGCTACGACCATTCTACTCCTCTTGTCGAACGCATACAAAAGATATGGTAATTTTACCAACCTCCAAGTCATTCATTCCCTAAATTGTCGATAATTGGAACAATGCTACGATAATCTATTTTGATAACCCATAAGTCATCCCGTTTAGCGCCATGCCACATAACGATAAAACCCATTCATTAATCCGGTTATACATATAATACGCTCAAAGCTTCTTTGAAGCCGCATTGCATACGCTCAAAACGAATTACTCTGAAATCATTTTATGATGTATGAAAGGTTTACAAAAAACCTACAATTGTAACAGAAATGAAAGATTTAAAAGTGGACAGGAGTGGTATGATGTGTATAGATACAAAATGGAACAATTTTCATTTCGTTGACGAAACATACCATCGTGTGAAACGTCAACATTATATAGAAAGGTCGAGGTGGAAAAGATGGCGAAAGAAAAGGTTGATTTGAAAAAAATCATCTCCAACTTGGCGAAGTTGGGTGTTTCGGCGACAGCAACGAAATCCCGTCTGGAAATGCTGAAGGCCCTCGCGCCACCTGCAAATGACCCGCAAATACAGTCATGACTGTACATGAAAAAAGGTATCCCAAGCCGTTTAAACGGTTGGAGATACCTTTTTTGCTGAAATTAATCTTCCTCATCTGAACTGAACATATAGGTCCGATGGTGGAATTTCATACTGAATACGAGACCAATTGCGAGCATATTTCCCATCAGTGAGCTTCCTCCATAACTTATAAAAGGAAGAGGGATTCCGGTAATTGGCAATAGTTGTGTCGTCATGCCGATATTTTCGAAAACGTGGAATGTAATCATCGCAATGATGCCAGCGCAAATATACGTACTGAACATATCTTTTAATTCCAACGTGATTTTCGTCATATGATAGATCAGGAAGAAGTATAGGCAAATGACGATACTTGCACCGACAAATCCCCAATCTTCTCCGACAACGCTGAAAATAAAATCGGTATGGCTTTCAGCAACGTATACTTCGCGTCCTTTGTACCCTTTACCGAAAATCTCACCAGATCCGATCGCATTCAATGATGTAATCAAATGCAACCCTTCATTGGAAGCATATGAATACGGATCAAGCCACGAGTAAATACGCTCGAAATGATAAGGTTTAAAACCGAACTTTGCCAAAAATTCCTGCGCGTACAACGCCATCCAAAGCAAAGTCGCCCCAATTGCAGCCGTTCCGATAAAAATAGGCAAAATGATTCGCCACGTAATCCCTGCGACAATGATCAGAGCTGCCGTAATGGCAATGAACACAAGGCCTGTTCCTAAATCGGGCTGCAACATAATGAGGGCGAAAGGTACGAACATCACACCTAAGATTTTGCCTAATAAAAGAAAATCCGTTTGCAGCGTCTTTTCCAAATAATGCTCATGATGCTTTGTAATGGTCCTTGCCAACCCGATAATAAAAAATGTTTTCATGAACTCTGCAGGCTGGATACTTCCGATGCCCGGCAAATGGAACCAGCTCTTCGCGCCATTTCGGCGAGCGACAAGCTCCATACTTTCAGGCAAAATGAAAAGCAGTGCTAAGATAAGAACGCCGCCTCCATAAATGATCCAAGCGGCTTTCTTATACTGCTCAGGTTCTAAATACATCGTAATTGCAATGATGACACAGCCAATTGCATACCATTGTATCTGAGACGGTATGAAATTAATGTTATACTGCCCAGTCGTTTGGGCAGAGGAAATGGCAATCAGACTAATGACACAAAACAACAGCAATATAAAAGCAAGTGGCCAATCAAATCGATCCGCCGGTTTTTTATCTATCTTCATGAAAGGTCACCTTATGAATAGTTTGGATCCGCGTAGCAATTTCGATGTTTACGCAGAAATTAATTATAACTGAAAATCTGCAATTATGTTATGATATTCTATTATTTTTTTGTTTTACTCCTCATCCTCATCCGCAGCAAACATATATGTGCGATGGTGGAACTTCATGCTAAATACTAATCCGATTGCAAGAAGATTACTGAAAAGAGAACTCCCCCCGTAACTGACAAAAGGCAATGGAATTCCAGTAATTGGCAACAGCTGAATGTTCATGCCAATATTTTCTATAACGTGGAAAGCGAGCATAGCGATAATTCCGGTGCAGACGTATACGCTAAATGGATCCTTCAATTCCAACGCAACTTTCGTCAAATGATAAATAAGGATGAAAAAGATTGAGATGACAATACTTGCGCCAATAAACCCGTATTCCTCCCCAATGACGCTAAAAATAAAATCGGTATGGTTTTCCGGAATGTATACTTCACGTCCATGATATCCTTTGCCGGATAATTCGCCCGAGCCGATTGCAGTCATCGCTTGGATCAGATTATATCCTTCATCAGAAGGGTAGGAATGAGGATCCAGCCAAGAATACACTCTTTTAAATTGATATCGGTCAAATCCCAATACGTTTTCCATAAAATCCTGAGCGTAAAGCGCCATATAAAGCAAGCCAACACCTAATACTGCCCCACCTGAGAAAAGGGGAACAATAAACTTCCAAGAAATCCCGGCTACAAGGATCATTGCAATTGTAATAGAAATAAATACGAGAGAAGTGCCTAAATCCGGCTGTTTCATAATGAAAAATAGTGGGATGATCAACATAATGCCAATCTTGCTCAATAAAAGAAAATCTGTTTTCAACGTTCTCGAAATATGTTTTTCATTGTGGGAGGCTACCATTTTTGCCATTCCTAATATGAAAAACGTTTTAATGAATTCAGAAGGCTGTATTCTACCGATCACTGGAAGTGTAAGCCATCTCTTCGCGCCCATCCGAATTTCCGCAATTTGTCCCTGTCCGCCAGGAGCTAACATTAGAAACAAAAGCAGAAGAACACCTAACCCATATAAAGGAAAGGCAATTTTTTTGTACTGGTCCGGCTCTAATAGAATAGTAAATGCAATGATGAACATGCCGACAGCATACCATCTTATTTGAAGCAGGACGAAATTGATTTCTCCATATTGTTCGGAAGTTTGAGCAGATGAAATAGCGAAGAAGCTCACAACTGCCAATAAAGCCAATATAAAGGCAAGCGTCCAATCAAAACGATCCGCCGGCCTATTATTCAAATTCAAACGATTCACCTTTTCTACTACGATAGTTTACTTGAGTATAACCTAAAAAAGAGTTCGTATCATATCTTAACTATAGACGATCAGAAAAGCGATAGGTTGCCGCATCAAATTAGGCGATCCATAGAATCATCCCAAAGGAACATAATAGCGAATTTGAAGCTGAAACAAGTTGAAAGTATGTATTTGTCTACAATTTTAACGTGTAAACTATATAGTTTTTCTGGAACTTATTAATGATTAGTGTTCTTTTTATCTAAGCACTTCGAACCGATTTGGAAAATATAAGGTCTATGTATCAGCTTAAAAGGTTTTCGTGGTAAAATAGAGGAATGAAATTTAACGGTTAGCGAGGGAGTTACTATGAAAAGAAAATTAGGTTTAGTTTACGGCGGGAAATCCGCTGAGCATGAGGTCTCTTTATCGACTGCTCAAGCGGTTACGCGCGCTGTCGATTTTGATAAATATGAAGTAATTCCTGTATACATCACATATGAAGGTGAGTGGAGAAAAGGCAAGCCTTTATTGGCTCCGGTTCATTCGATCGATGAACTGCGGCTTCAAAAGGATGAGGAGAAGCCCGATAGCATTCATGATTTTTTGAATGGCGATGGGCTGCCTGATATTGTTTTACCGCTATTGCATGGTACGAACGGGGAGGACGGCACTGTGCAAGGTTTGTTTGAAGTAATGAACATTCCTTATGCTGGAAATGGCGTTCTTTCTTCGTCTGCAGGTATGGATAAAGTTGTCATGAAGCAATTGTTTGCGCAATCTGGCTTGAAGCAAGTACCCTATGTACACTTTTTACGTAATGCTTGGTTAGAAAAAAGGGAACACTTAATTGAAAAAATGGAAAGTGAACTAGCGTATCCGATGTTCGTTAAGCCAGCAAACTTAGGTTCAAGTGTCGGCATTAGCAAAGCGACGGATCGTGAAAGCCTTTATGCGGCGGTCGATACAGCGTTGAAATTTGACCGTAAAATCATTGTAGAACAAGGCATTACGGCACGTGAAGTGGAAGTGGGTGTATTAGGCAACGATCAACCGGCTTGTTCCGTATTAGGAGAAATTAAACCTGTTGCTGCTTTTTATGATTATGAAGCGAAATATCAGGACGGAAACACGGAATTGCTCATTCCGGCCCCTGTCAGTGAGGCAGTAGAAAAGACGTTGAAAAGCATGGCGATTGAAGCATACAAAGTATTGGATTGCGCCGGTCTAGCGCGTGCGGATTTCTTCGTGACAGACAATGACGAAGTGTTAATTAATGAAATCAACACAATGCCAGGCTTTACGCCAACGAGCATGTTTCCGCTATTATGGCAGCACGCAGGCATCTCTTACCCTGAATTGATTGAAAAGTTGATCGGGCTTGGGCTTGAAAGGCATGAAGAAAAAAAGCAGATACAATATAAAATGGATTGAGCGTGATTTGACGTGAGACGACAATTAAAAGAATTGGCGCAATGGTTGAATGCAGATGGACAGATGTTGGAAAACAGCATTGTGACAGGTGTGTCGATTGATACGCGTACGATTGCGCCGGGTGATTTGTTCATCCCTTTTCGAGGAGAGCAAGTAAACGGGCATCGTTTTGTTCGGCAAGCATTTGAAAAAGGGGCTGCAGCATCTCTTTGGCTGAAAGACGAGCCGGATGCTCCGCAAGATCTTCCACTAATTTTTGTTGATGATGCGGAAAAAGCGCTGCAGCAAATCGCTAAAAGCTACCGCTATTTATTGGATTGCAAAATTATCGGCGTTACGGGTTCGAATGGTAAAACGTCGACGAAAGATTTGATTGCAGGCGTACTGTCTCCACATTTCAAAGTAAAGAAAACGGAAGGCAATTTCAACAATGAATTAGGATTGCCGCTTACTTTGCTGTCGTTGGAAGAAGATACGGAAGTGGCTGTGCTTGAAATGGGCATGAGTGGGTTCGGGGAAATTTCATTTTTATCCGAAATGGCTGAGCCTCATTTTGCGGTCATTACGAATATCGGCGAGGCGCATATGCAAGACCTTGGTTCGAGAGAAGGCATTGCGAAAGCGAAATTTGAAATTATCGATGGTCTGCAAGATGGTGGCATCCTGTTTTATGATGGCGATGAGCCTTTGCTGAAACCGTTTGTCGAAAGTGCAAATGGACTATTTTCGGTTTCATTCGGCCATCAGAATGGCTTGGATTTATCGATTACGGATTTGTACGCGAGTGACGAGGGAAGCCGCTTTACGATTTCAGGAAAAGTGAATGGAACTTTTACGATTCCGGTATATGGTTCCCATCAAGTGAAAAATGCGCTTGCTGCAATATTAATAGCAAATGAACTGGGCATGACCGCCGACCAAATCCGGGAATCGCTTAAAAATTGTCGTTTGACGGATATGCGCATGCAACCCGTATTGGCCGATAATGGAGCGTTGTATATAAACGATGCGTACAACGCGGCGCCAACGTCCATGTCTGCTGCTCTGAATTTCTTGAAGGAAACAGCTTTGCGCAGTGAGAAGTGGGTTGTTTTAGGAGATATGTTAGAGCTTGGAGATGATGAACGTTATTACCATGAATCAATTGCGGATCAATTAGGCACTCTATCTTTAAACGGAATTCTTTTATATGGACCGCGAATGAAATGGCTATTTGAGAAACTCCAGCAAAGTGGGCAACCAAACGTGTATTGGTCCGAAACGGATATCGAGCCGATTGTAAACGTATTATCGAAAGATACAAATGAAAACTCCATCGTCCTATTGAAAGGCTCCAGAGGGATGGAGCTTGAACGGGTGCTAGATGGAATGTTGGCAAAATGAAAACGGGCGTCCTCTTTCTACATGGGTTTACCGGAGGGCCATTTGAAATTCGCCCTTTTATGGAATTCATCAAAAAAGAGACGGATTGGATAATATCTGTGCCCGTTTTGCCGGGGCATGAGTTTCCACTCAACCTCCGCAAAGCGACAGCGGAATCTTGGATGATGGAAGCGGAGATGGCACTCGCTAAACTTCGAAAAGAAGTGGATAAAGTCATTATCATAGGCTTTTCGATGGGCGGCATGATTGCGATGTATTTATCCCTCCGCTACCCAGTCGATAAGTTGGTGCTATTAAGTGCTGCCGCCAAGTATATAAGCCCGCGGATCCTGTTGGAAGATGCGGGCATTATGCTAAAGGAGTCGGTGACGAAAAAGTATCCGCCGAATACGTTTTACCATTTGTACGAATATAAACTAAAGCATACGCCTTTGCATGCTGCTTTTGAATTTTTGCGGCTTGTTAAAATGGTGGAACCTTATTATAGGCTTATTACAGCGCCGGTATGTATCGTGCAAGGGAAGCGGGATGGCATCGTGCCGTTTTCAACAGGTGAGCATCTTTACAATTCACTTGGCTCTTCTGAAAAGCATTTGATCATCTCAGAAAAGGGAAAACATCATATTTGTTATAGTGATGATTGCGATTCTTGGTTCCCGGACGTTCTATCATTCATGAAATCATTATAAATCCGTTTTCAGACTATTGATTTTTAAGCTGAATGATTGCGGTTGAAAGCCGCTCGTGTTACACTACTTAAGGTATTGGATACATTTACACAAGAGACTCTTCCAGTGGCGAAGAGTACTTTTTTTTGAATAAATCGGTTTACATGCCTGTAAGCCGCTCGGCAAAGACCGGGCTTTCCTTTTCAACGATTACCTCTAAACAATAAAAGTCTTGAAGATGCTGGACTTTTGCCCACTTTGGAGATTACAAAATATCGGAAACGTTCCCACTATTAAGTACGACGCTCGAATTTGCCGTGCTTTCATTTGCAAATGTAACCAATTGCTAAATGAAGAAACCAAAGGAGATTGAGAATTTTGACGAAATTTTCAGAACTAAATATTAGCGAATCTACACAAAAAGCTTTACAACGTATGGGATTCGAAGAAGCAACACCTATTCAAGAAGGAACAATCACGTTAAGCATGGAAGGCAAGGACGTTATTGGCCAAGCGCAAACAGGTACTGGTAAAACTGCTGCGTTTGGTATTCCGATCATTGAAAAGATTGATATGTCCAATCCATCTGTGCAAGCATTGATTATCGCACCTACTCGAGAATTGGCAATCCAAGTCTCAGAAGAAATTTACAAAATTGGTTACGGTAAGCGTGCACGCGTCCTGACAGTTTATGGTGGACAAGAAATTGGTAGGCAAATTCGAGCACTACGCAACAACCCGCAAATCGTTGTGGGCACTCCGGGACGTATTTTAGATCATATTAACCGTAAAACTTTGAAATTGAACAATGTACAGACGCTTGTTTTGGATGAAGCAGATGAAATGTTGAACATGGGCTTCATTGAGGATATTAATACGATTCTTGCAAGTGTTCCGTCTGAACGCCAAACATTGCTGTTCTCTGCAACAATGCCAGCGCCGATCCGTAAAATTGCGGAAACGTTCATGAAAACACCTGAAATCGTGAAAATCAAGTCGAAAGAAATGACAGTCGAAAACATCGACCAATATTTCGTGAAATCGCAGGAAAGAGAAAAATTCGATATTCTTTCACGTCTATTGAACGTTCACCAACCTGAGCTTGCAATCGTCTTTGGCCGCACGAAGCGCCGAGTTGACGAGCTTTCACATGCTTTAAGCATTCGTGGCTACCTTGCAGAAGGAATTCACGGCGATTTGACGCAAGCGAAACGGATGTCCGTTTTACGTCAATTCAAAGAAAATAAAATCGATGTCTTAGTAGCTACAGACGTTGCAGCTCGCGGACTTGATATTTCTGGCGTAACACATGTGTATAACTTCGATATTCCACAAGATCCTGAGAGCTATGTCCACCGTATCGGCCGTACAGGACGCGCAGGAAAAAGCGGTGTGGCGGTTACATTCGTAACACCACGTGAAATGGGCTATTTGCGTGTCGTTGAGGAAACGACGAAAAAACGCATGACTCCTTTACAGCCACCGACTGAAGACGAAGCATTGATTGGCCAACAACGTTTGGCGATGGAGCAATTGACAGAAGTCATCCAGAAAAACGAACTAACAGATTATGCGCCTTTAGCTGCTGAACTGTTAGAGAAATTTGATGCTCAGGATATTATCGCTGCAGCGATCAAGTCATTGACGAATGAGCCAGATGACACACCTGTCAAAATTACGGAAGAACGTCCTTTGCCAATGCGTAAAACACAATCACGTGATCGCGGTGGATACAAAGGAAGCCGTGGTGGTGGCCGTTCATTTGGCGGCGGGCGCGGATACGGCGGCGGAGGTTCTCGTCGTAACAACCGTGACGGAGGCGGAAGAAGAGACCGCTCCAGAAACCGAAACGAACGATAAGTATACAATCCGGGTTCACTGTTTATACGCAGTGGCCCGGATTTTTCTCTTTTTGCAATAGGTGTGCGGTTTGCATTGTGAAGTGCCGTTTATATTGTGTTCGGACGCGTCTACGTTGTGATGCGATCGCTTTATGTTTCTTATGCTTTTTACGTAGTATTGCATTTTTATGTGCTACAGTTCTTTATAAAATGAAACAAAACGATTAGAAGAACGTATACAATAGAAGAATAGAAAGAGGTGGAAACTATGATAATGCAACCAGCAAACCGCATATCTAAAAAAGGGTTGAAAGTATGGCGTTTGTACGGCATTATTCAAACAGCAATTTTGGCTTTACTAGCTATTGGCGGCGGCATAATCGCATACATATTCGAAGGGCCTTGGTGGATTTATCCGTTAGAGGTTGCGGCAGTTATCATTTTTGCATATTTCATCATTTTCCTGTTTCCGAAAGTTAGATGGATGCGGTGGAGATATGAAGTGAGGGAATCTGAGATCGAACTGCAACATGGCTTGTTCATCGTTAAACGTACGTTAATTCCAATGGTGCGTGTTCAACACGTTGATACATCGCAAGGACCGATTTTACGGAAGTACGGTCTTGCTGAAATTTCAATTTCTACTGCTGCAACAATCCATACCATTCCCGCTTTAATCATGCATGAGGCTGATGAAATGCGCAGCAGGATTTCGGTGCTTGCAAGGGTGGCGGAAGATGATGTCTGAACAACGTTACAAACTTCATTGGATTACGGCTGTCATTGAGACTTTAAAGGCTGTGAAAGAGGCAATTTTTCCATTAATCGTCTTAATTTTTGCGAATGGATGGAGAAAGGGCGGCACTGGATTATGGTATGTAGATTATTTATCTTACATCATCTTTGGTGTACTTATCATATTTTTATTAGTAAGCGGAATTATTAAATGGATACGATTTGAATATTGGTTTGAAGATGATGAGCTTAGAATTGAATCCGGACTGTTCGTCAAAAAGAAACGATACATTCCGTTTGATCGTATTCAAAGCCTTGATTACACGGAAGGAATTTTCCATCGACCTTTCCAGCTTGTGAAAGTGAAGGTGGAGACAGCAGGCAGTTCATCGCTGAAAAAAGCGGAAGGTGAATTGACTGCTATTACGAAAGAAGCGGCAAATCGCATTGAATATGAAATGCAAGCTGCTAAAAAGCGAAAAAAAGAAGCTGTTAACGGCGTAAATGAGCTGGAAACGAAGGAAATAATGGATGCAATGCCCGTAGAAGAAGTCATCGATGAAGTAATTCCATCCAAGAAAATATTTTCGATGACGAATAAGGATTTATTGCTATTGGCGACAACCTCAGGTGGTATCGGTGTTATTTTATCTGGGGTTGCGATCTTCCTTTCGCAATTCGGAGATATTTTGCCTTATGAATGGATGTTCGAGGAAATTTCCGCATTCATTAAATTCGGAATATTAATCGTCGGGATTGTAGTCTTTTTAGCTCTTCTATTCGTCTGGCTTCTTTCCGTAGGGATGACTTATTTATCGCATTATGGATTTACGGTTTCATTGGAAAAAGAGGATATTGTCATTACGAGAGGCTTGTTAGAAAAGAAACGAGTGACTGTTCCTTTAAAACGTGTGCAAAGTGTCAGCGTCAATGAAAACCCACTGCGCCAATTGTTCGGGTATGCAAATGTCGTGTTGCATAGTGCGGGTGGCGGTGTAGGGGATAGTTCGAAAATCAATCTATTTCCGCTCGTGAAGAAAAATCGGCTAAAGGAGCCTTTGCAAGAAATTTTCCCGGAGCTTAATTTGGAAGAGCCGAATTATAAGCTTACTTCAAGGGGGAGGCATTTCTATTATCGAATCGACTTCGTCTGGATGCTGCCGGTAATAGGTGCGCTTTCATATTTCTTTTTCCCATATGGGCTGTTTTCCTTGGCTATTATTCCAATTATTATCGGTATGGGATTATGGCAGCATCGGTCGGCTGCAATTGGCCTTGATGGTCAGCAATTGACGATGCGCTACCGAGGAATTGGATTGCATACCGCTTATATGATGAAGAAAAGAATTCAATCGATGGAAATGCGCCAAAGCTATTTCCATAAGCGGAAAGGCGTTGCGACGATTGTCACAAATGTAAAGTCGGGTATCGGCGTTCATCACGCAACTGTTCAGCATATGGAAGTTGAGGAAGCAGAACGGCTATATGATTGGTACGGTGGCAATAAAAAAGCGGTAGATCGCCAGGCTGACAAAAACGTCGGTGAACGATTGGAAGATTGATATGGAAAAGGCCTGTTAGCGTTTCGTCTAACAGGCCTTCACAATTTAGCGCCAGCTTATAATTCTTTTCGGGTGGAAATAACTTAAACCGATTAAAAATCCGACAATTAGCCCTACAATATGTCCGATCACATTAATATTTGGTTGTAGGAAAGTCATAATGACGCTAATTACGATAATCGGTAGGATGATTTGCCGCAATTGCGGAAACGCTTTTTTTGTGTAATAGACGAGCGCTCCGAATGCGCCGAATATGCCGAAGATCGCACCGCTTGCCCCGACATGGGTGAAATCGGCGTCCGCTAAAAAGAACGCTGCGATATTGGCAAAAATACCGGAAAGCATGTAAATAGTTAAAAAGCGTGCCTTCCCGGCAACTCTTTCTAATTCAGGACCGAAGACGAATAGCGAAAACATATTAAAAAGCAAATGCATAAGTCCCGCATGCAAAAACATCGGGGTAAAAAGACGCCACCATTCGCCTGAAGAAATTAGGCCATTTTGACCGACGCCAAGATAATACCAATATCGGCTAAATGTGAATGGCAATCCAGTTGCAATATAAATGAAGATGTTCAATGCAATCAGAACAGATACAACTGGATAGAGACGGATGTATTGCGAGAAATTTTCTGTACGAATAAACATTTTTTCACCGACCTTTGCATTCATTATACAATTTATATGGAGGAGATGGAATCATGATAACCGGAATCGGTCTCGATATCGTTGAATTACATAGGATTAGAACGTTAGATGAAAAGTCGGATAAATTCCGGAGACGCATTCTTTCAGAAAGAGAGATAGCTCTATATGAAAGTTTGCCTTCACATCGGAAAATCGAATTTCTTGCTGGTCGTTTTGCGGCGAAAGAAGCGTTTGCGAAAGCGAGAGGAACTGGAATCGGGGAAGGCTGCAGTTTCATTCAAATAGAAATTTTAAATGAAGCTTCCGGCAAGCCGTCGCTCTTTTTCGATGGGAGGGAAGTGACGGGATTCGTTTCCATTACCCATACGAAATCCGTTGCGGCTGCACAAGTTATTTTGATGGCAAGCTGAAAAAATAGTTTGTTCAAATTGAAGAAAAGTGCTGATTCGGAAGCAGTTGTTACTTCAAACAGAGGCACAACGTATAGTTCAGCTGCATCATCTATAGGGTTTTAATTAACGGTTTTTACCAATCCTTTTTCAAATACTCTTCCACAATGCTTGCCAACTTGCCGCACTTTATTTATTTGAAAATAAACAACGTAGCATAAATGACTGTCCAATCTCATAAGATGACCTACCTGATTGAAATGAGAAAGGATGAACTGTATGCGCAGCAAAATTATTGTCTTTATGCTATTGGCGGTCATGATTCTACTGACAGCTTGTGGAACACCTTCGAAAGAGGATGTCATGAAAAAACTTAGCGGTAAATGGAACGACACGAAAGGGTACGAATTGGAAGCAACTATGGAAATCAAAACCGGATCGGAGCCGCGCGTGTATAATGTGACGGTCTGGCATACGAAGCCTGATTTTTACAAGGTAAATGTAACACAGGACGGCAGTCAGGATTCTCAAATGATCGTGCGGAATGAAGAAGGGGTATTTGTTATTACACCTTCGCTCGGTAAAACGTATAAGTTCCAAAGTGATTGGCCGACACAAAACAGCATGCCGTATTTGATCGGCACACTATCGGACGATATAAAAGCCGATAAAAATGCAACGATGACGGATAAGGATAAAACATACATCTTTGAAACGGCTTCCCGGAACAATCATAAGAAAGTATTGCCGACGCAACAAATCCATATCGATAAAAAAACCTTGCTTCCGAAGCATGTATCTGTATTAGATGAAAGCAAGGAAGAAAAAATCAGGGTTACGTTTAAGAAGATCACGCTTGGCATTGAACGTAATGCATCCGACTTTGCTGTCGAGATGGAGAATATCCAGCCTGATAAAAAACCGCAATCTACTGAAGATGATAAAGACCAAACAGGCTACGTAAAGTATTATCCGAACGTAAGCTGGGAAGGCACAATCTATGAAGAAGACAGTACAGTGACAGAACATGGCACGAGGTATTTCATGACGTTTGGCGGTGGAACGAAAGATTTTGTCGTCGTACAAGAGCCTGCTGTCAAACCTGAAGGCCAAGTGGCAGTGTCGATCGAAGGAGATCCTGTAGATTTGGGCTTTGCAGTAGCGGCTTTGACGGAAAACTCCATCCGCTGGGAGCAAAACGGCGTATCCTTCTTTGTTGCTTCCTCTAATTTGACTCCGGATGAATTAATTGAAGTAGCAGCTTCAATGACTCCGGGTGAAAGTAAATAAGCGATAGGGAGGAACAATTCAGTTCGTTGTGATTTATTAAAATTTATTGACTATATATGGTTAATGGTTAGATAATATAAGTAGAATGTAAATTATCGGGGGATCATCATGACAAACAGCACATATTATCGGCCGACGAAAGCCTTAATCGATAGCAGAGCGATTCAAGACAATGTGAAAAATCTCAAAAGCTATTTGCCGAAAAAGACTGAAGTCATAGCCGTCGTCAAAGCTGACGGCTATGGCCATGGAGAAGTGGAGGTGGCGAAAGCAGCAATAAAGGCCGGAGCTTCGATGGTCTCTGTCGCAACGCCGGATGAAGCTGTCCGTCTATATGAAGCTGGTATACGGAAGGATATTTTAGTAATGGGCCCTTCGCCTATAGAGTTTGCTCGTAAAGCGGCGGAGACGGGTATCATTGTAACCGTATCGGATGCAGAATGGCTGCAGGATGCAATCGACATGTACGGAGCTTTTAAATATAAATTAAGGTTCCACATTAAGGTCGATAGCGGCATGGGTAGAATTGGCCTAAGAAATAAAGAAACGTTGAAATCGATCATTGATGTAGCAGAAAAAAATCCAGCGCTCATTGTGGATGGAATTTTCACCCACTTTGCATGTGCAGATGAAGATAATCCTTCTGCAACAATGGAACAGTTTTCATTCTTTATGGAAATGGTGCAGTCAATGGAAGTGAAGCCGCGACTTGTCCATGCTTCAAATAGTGCAGCGACATTACTATATCCCGAACTTTCGTTGGATGCGGTTCGATTTGGCATCAGTCTTTACGGCATACCCCCTTCCGATTATGTAGCATCCCGTTTGCCATTTTCGCTTAAACGGGCGTTGCGCTTGGAGACAGAGTTAACCTTCGTAAAGCGGCTTGAGAGGGGCAGCCGCGTAAGTTATGGGGGAACTTATGAAACGAAGGGAGACGAATGGATCGGTACATTACCGATTGGCTATGCAGACGGTTTAAAACGCGGGCTGCGCGGTCAGGAAGTGCTCATTGACGGTGAAAGGATGCCAATTGTGGGCACGATTTGTATGGACCAGTGCATGGTCAAGCTGACGAAGGAATACTCAGTTGGTGAAAAAGTCACGCTCATCGGCAGGCAAGGCGATGAGGAAATTACAATGGAAGAATGGGCTCGGCGGACGAATACCATTCCGTACGAAATTGCCGTCTCCATTTCGAAACGAGTTCCTAGACTATATTCAGTATAAAATGGATAAAATAATGTAGATCGCAGCTTTCGACAAGTGGCCATCAGAATTGAAGATTCCTGTCAATAAAAATCCTTCTTTGTCTTCTCATTGTCGAACTTCAATGGTAAGATAGACAAGAATAGAATCGATCGAGGGAATGGGGTCTGTCGGAGGTGCTAGGAGTGCGAGAGAAGAACATCAAAGAAGTCATTGTAAGAATCCCCAAGAATATGTTAAATGAAATTGAACATGCGGTCGTCCATCGCGAGCCGGAGCGTGAAGAATTCGTTTACATTTCTACAAAGCGGTATGTGACTGATTACAAAGCCAATGTCATCCGAGAAGAAATGATGAAAGGCTATGTCGAAATGTCGCAAATCAATTTGAAAATTGCAAAGGAATGCTTGCATGCTGAATTAGAGGCACAGCATACGATGGAACGTCTCGTAAGCGGAGGATGAAAAGTTGGCAATAAAACGTGGAGACGTCTTTTTTGCAGATCTGTCACCCGTCGTGGGTTCCGAACAGGGAGGGACGAGACCGGTTTTAGTCATTCAAAATGACATAGGAAACCGGTTTAGTCCGACAGTGATCGTAGCGGCGATCACAGCACAAATCCAAAAAGCAAAATTGCCGACACATGTTGAAATCGACGCGGAACGTTACGGATTCGAGCGAGATTCGGTCATCTTGCTCGAACAAGTCCGCACGATTGACAAGTCGAGGCTGACAGACAAAATCACCCATTTGGACGAAACGTTGATGGAACAGGTTGATGAAGGACTCGAAATCAGTTTCGGGTTAGTTAAATTTTAGAATACATATACAAATAACACTTCGGAGAATAGATTCCGGAGTGTTATTTTATTTTGATATTATTTATGCGGTAAAATAGATGTTTTCATTATTCTTTTGCTACAATGATAGAAGGGTTAAGTGTAGATAAGATTCATACAATGCGAGGAGGAACTTGAACGTCATGAATAAACTGATGGTAGAAAACATCAAACAAAATATGGACGAAATCATCGATCGTTGGATTAAAGCGATGAGAGAGGAAAAAGGAGAACGCTTTTTCCACTTCATGCCTGAGCATCTTGTTGAGAAGACGAGCAGGGAATTTGCTGAATTAATGACAAATAATATTAGTGAGCAAGGAAGCATCAATGAAGATCAAATTAACGATTTTACTGAAAAAGTTGTCCGTTTCGGTTGGGCAATTAAAATAGTAAACAAAGCGATTGACAATTTTTCGGACGTTGTTTTCGATTTATTGGAGGAACGAGGCGTTATCAAAGACGATAACTTGCGGGCATTTATGCGCCTATTCGATAATTGGATCAATCCTTTGCGAGAAAGCATCATTGACGCCTATTCGACGGAATGGGAACGTACAGTAAGTCTCCAAAAGATCGCGTTGCAGGAGCTTTCTGCATCGCTAATACCAGTTTTCGACAAAATATCTGTCATGCCATTAGTCGGAACGATTGATACAGAACGCGCGAAGCTGATTATGGAAAACTTGTTGGAAGGTGTCGTCAGCCAGAGAGCGGAAGTCGTACTTTTAGACATTACAGGCGTCCCAGTTGTCGATACGATGGTCGCACACCATATTATCCAAGCGGCAGATGCGGTGCGACTTGTCGGTGCCCAATGTATGCTCGTCGGCATTCGACCTGAAATTGCACAAACCATTGTGGCGCTTGGCATTAACCTACATGAATTTAAAACGAAAAGCACATTGCAAAGAGGGATGCAAGCAGCTCTCAGCATGACGAATCGAAAAATTGTGGAGGTGGAAGGGAATTGAAAACGAGAATTCCAATTTTGAAATTGAATGATGTGCTCATCGTATCGATCCAATGGGAACTTGACGATCAGACGGCTATCCAATTTCAAGAAGATCTATTAAATAAAATGCATGAAACTTCCGCTCTTGGTGTTGTCATAGATTTAACCCCGATTGATTTTATAGATTCATTCATCGCGAAAGTGTTAGGGGACGTCATCGACATGACAGGCCTTATGGGAGCCAAAGTTGTCATCACGGGTATTCAGCCTGCCGTGGCGATTACATTGATAGAGTTAGGAATCCGGTTAGACAATGTAATGACTGCGTTAGACTTGGAAAACGGGCTGGATAAACTTCATAAAGAATTGGAGGCCTGACAATGAACTTTAGGTCTTCTGTAGAGATATACACGGAATGGGATATAGTTGCTGCAAGACAGTTAGGCCGTAATGAAGCAAAAAAAGTTGGATTCGGTACTGTGGACCAAGCTCGTATTACTACTGCAATTAGTGAATTGGCGAGAAATATATATTTGTATGCAGGTAAAGGAAAAATAGAAATAGAGAGAGTGTCTGAAGGGAAGATGTCGGGCATCAAAATCATCGCATCGGATGAAGGACCAGGCATTCAAGATATAAGGAAGGTCATGGAAGACGGCTTTTCGACTTCTGGCGGTTTGGGTGCAGGGATGCCTGGCGTAAAAAGGCTGATGGATGAATTCAAAGTAATCTCAGAGGCGGGGATAGGCACTACGATCACGACCGTTAAATGGCTCCATTAAGGGAGGGGGTAAAAAATGCCTCAAGTAGTCGGCAGACAATATAAGGAGATTTTAAAACAATATTTGAGTAGTCAAAGCGAAGAGGATTTATATGTTGGACAGCAGTTCAGCAGGAGATTCATTGAAAAGGACATCGCTCCGGAAGATGTGATTAGCATCCATAAAAATGCTTTGCATGACATAGTGCCCGAGCTGAGGAAAGAAGTGTGGGATTCCTTTGATTTTCTTATAGAAATGATGATCCATTACGGACTCACATTGCGAGAGCATCAAAGTTTGATTCGCAAGCAGGAAGCGATTCAAATGGAAATGGATGTAGCGACAGGCGTGCAAGATACGCTTTTGAAAACAAAGACGCCCAATTTAAAAGGGCTAGATGTTGGCTGGATATCTAAACCTGCAAAGCAGATGAATGGGGATTACATTTATTTTCTCAATCATGAGCATGAAGCGGGCGTTGCGGTGGCGGATGTCATGGGGAAAGGGATTCCTGCCGCATTATGCATGTCAATGATCAAGTTTGGGATGGACGGTTTGCAAGATGAAAATACGAGCCCGCAAAACGTTTTGAATATCATTAATCGAATTGTGGAAAAAAGCGTTGATAATTCAATGTTTATCTCGATGTTTTATGGCATGTTTGATGCGAGAGACTCTATGTTTTCCTATGCATCTGCTGGACATGAGCCTGCACTCTATTTCAATGCAAAAGAACAGACATTTTCCGAGCTAAGTGCAAAAGGATTGCTATTGGGCATTAAACCGAATGTTGTTTATGAAGAGCGGAAACAAAAAATGGAAGTTAACGATTTTATCGTAATGATGACGGACGGCGTAACTGAAACGAGAACGGAAGACGGATTTATTGATATGAAAACGATTGAAAAGCTGCTGTTAGAAGTAAGCGAAAAACCTGCAGGAGCGATTGCCGAACATTTATACAATGAGCTTTCAAAACTTCAAAACTATCGACTCAGTGATGATTTTACGGTCGTTATTTTTAAAAAGGAAAAATAAATGTTTTAAAAACCGGATGAATGGGTACGTATTTAGTTAGTACATTGTATAAAAGAATTTAGAGATTCGGGGTGCAGAAATGAACTTACAAGTAAAATTGTTAGAACAAAATAGTGTTCAATGTTTTAAGATCGTTGGCGAAATTGATGCGTTTACAGCACCGGTGCTTAGAGAACGTCTGTCAGCTGTAGAAAATATAGACAATTTGCAAGCGGTGCTGGATTTATCCGATGTTGAATATATGGATAGTACAGGACTTGGTGTATTCGTAGGTTTTTACAAGGCTGTAAAAGAAAATGGAGGCCATGTAAAAATCACAGGCTTGAATCGAAGACTTAGCCGTTTATTTGAAATCACCGGGTTGAGTGAAATAATCGACATCGAGAAGAAGGATAGTGAGGACAATGATGCAACATTATGATTATATAGAAATCAAAATTCCGGCAAAAGCGCAATATGTTGGCGTTGCAAGATTAATGATCTCGGGAATCGCCAGCCGTCTAGGGTTTACATATGACGATATCGAAGATTTGAAAATTGCGTCCAGTGAAGCGATTACGAACGCAGTTCAGCATGCGTATAAAGATGGAGAAGATGGAGAGATTGTTGTAGGATGCGCTCTCTATGAAGACCGATTGGAAATTATGATTGCAGACCATGGTAAGAGTTTTGATTTCGAAGAAACGAAAAAACATATCGGACCTTATGATGATAGCTCTGACACTCAATTTCTACGTGAAGGCGGACTTGGTCTGTACTTGATGGAAACGCTAATGGATGATGTGAAATTTCATCATGAGGAGGGCGTGACGGTCTTCATGACGAAATATCTCGGCGGAGAGCGAGGCGAAGAAAATGTCAAACGAACAGCCAACTCATAAGCCGGATACAAAAGAGAAAGTGTTGGAATGGATTAAGCGGTTTCAAGAGGAGAATGACGATGAAGCCCAGACAAATTTGGTGCTTCACTATGAACGTTTAGTCCATTCGATTGCAAGGAAATACTCAAACGGAAAGCCGTACCATGAAGATATCGTCCAAGTCGGTATGTTAGGATTACTGGGCGCGATCAGAAGGTATGATCCTGAATTGGGGCGTAGCTTTGAAGCGTTTGCTGTGCCGACCATAGTTGGCGAGATCAAACGCTTCCTCCGCGACAAAACTTGGGCTGTGCATGTGCCTCGGCGCATTAAAGAGTTAGGGCCGAAAATCAAGGCCGCTGTTGAACAATTGACATCTGAATTGCAAAGGTCTCCATTAGTAAGTGAGATCGCAGAGTATTTGGAGACAGATGAGGAATTAATTTTGGAAGCAATGGAAATGGGCCGCAGCTATCAAGCTCTTTCCATGGACCATACGTTAGAAGCGGATTCTGAAGGTGGAACGGTGACACTATTCGATATTATTGGAGCTCCCGATGAGGAGTTTGAGAAAACCGACCATAGATTGGTCGTGGCAAATGCCTTGAATGTCTTGTCCGAGCGGGAAAAGCAAATTATCCAATATACATATATCGAACAGTTAAGCCAAAAAGAAGCGGGTGAACGATTGGGTATATCACAAATGCATGTTTCAAGGCTTCAACGGAAGGCGATCAAAAAACTTCAAGAAGCCATTTTAGCTGCTGGCGGTGCCCCATAATGGTTTCATTCAAAAATGAATATGTGGAAGCATATGTTTACAATACAGCTAAACACGGAAATGCTGAATCTGGCGATGCATATTTTCTTCATGCAGAAGAAGATTACTTCATCTGTGCCATCGCGGATGGATTAGGAAATGGCATTGTTGCCCGCCAATCAGCAGAAATTGTTCCGCGTATTCTTGAGCAATATCATCATGAGTCGATTGATGAGCTATTGAACCGCTGCAATGAACATATGGTGCAAAAACGTGGAGCCGCCGTCGCTATTGTCAAGGTGGATTTTATAGAAAAAACGATCGCATATAGCTGTGTAGGCAATGTTCGAATGTATATCCTTCAACGCTGTGAAAAAATGCTCTACCCGCTGCCGGTCATGGGATATTTGTCCGGAAGGCCGCAAAAGCTAAAAACTCAGAAGTTCGATTATGAGGTTGGGGATTTGTTTTTCCTCCACTCGGATGGTATTGTGCTTAAAAGCCCGAAAAATAGCATGAAACAAAGTGTAAGTGCTTGTGAATTATATAATCAAGTGAAGGAATCTGCTGATTTCGGAGACGATGCTACATTCATCGCCGGTAGCCTCCTTCAGTAAAATCCGCTTCTTATTAGGAGCGGATTTTTATTTGGAGTCAATTGCTATCATCATTTGACTTAATTAAAAGCAACCGAAGAAATTAATCCCTGCGTATGATTGGCTGTAAATAAATGAAATTCATCCATGTATGGTAACATGTACATATCGGAAGGAGTGGTGAATGCGGTGACTAAAATTATTGAAGCCACGGCGAAAAGAGCATCTATTAGTTCAAAGCAAACGGCGAATGTAATCGCACTTTTAGATGAAGGAAATACAGTTCCGTTTATAGCAAGGTATCGCAAGGAAGCGACCGGCTCCCTTGATGAAGTCCAAATTAAAGCGATAGAAGAAGCATATAACTATGAAAAAGGGTTGGAGCAAAGGAAAGAGGAAGTCATCCGGCTTATTGAAGAACAAGGAAAACTGACAGATGAACTCAAGAAGGACATTGAGCAGGCGACCGTTTTACAACGGGTGGAAGACTTGTACCGTCCGTATAAACAAAAAAGACGGACTCGGGCAATGGTTGCGATTGAGAGCGGGCTTGAGCCACTTGCAGAACAATTGCTCACTTTTTCAAATGCGTTACCTGAGGAAATGGCAGTTCCATTTGTCAACGAGGAATTAAATGTACCTTCTATAGAAGAAGCTTTATCCGGCGCTCGTGATATTATCGCTGAGCGAATTGCGGACGACGCATCTTTAAGGGAAAGTGTCCGGAAGCTAACTTGGTCGGATGCGAAAATTACTTCGGCACTTCGAAAAGGCGCAGAAGATGAGCGTTCTGTTTACGAAATGTATTATGACTACGAAGAACCTGTGAAGCGCATCGTTCCACATCGCGTGTTGGCGTTAAATAGAGGAGAGAAAGAAGAGGTTCTCCGGATTGGGGTGGCATTCCCCTCAGAAAGAATCATTTCAGAAATTGAACGCAAAGTAATAAAGAAATCGCATGTTGCTTCTGCTACTCAAGTAAAAGAGGCAATAGAGGATTCATTTAAACGATTGATCGCACCATCTGTTGAACGGGAAGTGCGTGCTGCATTAACAGAAAAAGCTGAAGCACAGGCGATTCATGTATTCTCCGAAAACTTGAAAAGCCTATTACTGCAGCCGCCGCTTAAAGGAAGAATGGTGTTGGGCGTTGACCCTGCATTCCGGACAGGCTGTAAGTTAGCAGTCATAGATGAAACCGGTAAAATGCTTGAAATCGCAGTTATTTATCCGCATCAGCCAAAACCTGATAAAGCAGGTTCGAAAAAGACAGTTCTCTCATTGCTTGAAAAGTATTCAATCCCGTTGATCGCGATCGGGAATGGAACGGCTTCAAGAGAAACAGAACAGTTTATTGCTGATTGCCTGAAGGATTCGCCTCACAAAGCATCCTATGTCATTGTCAATGAGGCGGGTGCCAGTGTATACTCTGCATCTGAACAGGCAAGGGCGGAGTTTCCTGATTTGCAGGTAGAGCAAAGAAGTGCGGTTTCCATTGCGCGGAGATTGCAGGATCCGCTATCGGAATTAGTCAAAATTGACCCGGAATCAATTGGCGTTGGCCAATATCAGCATGATGTTGCAAGGAAGAAACTGTCCGAGTCTTTATCCTTTGTTGTTGAAACTGCTGTTAACCGGGTAGGGGTGAATGTTAATACTGCATCTTCTTCATTGTTACAATACGTGGCAGGGCTGTCAAAAACGGTAGCTGATAATATCGTAAAAGCACGGGAAGAGAATGGGCTGTTTCAAAAAAGGACGCAATTGAAGAAAGTCCCGCGTCTCGGAGCGAAGACCTATGAACAAGCAATCGGATTTTTGCGTATTCCTGAAGCGAAGGACAAGTTTGATGCAACAGGCATCCACCCGGAAAGTTATGCGGTTGCCGAGCGCATTTTGGAAGTGGCGGGCATTACAAAAGATCAATTAGGAAAAGAAGAAGCTGTAGCAGCGTTAACTGATCTCGACATCGAGGCGACAGCCAAAAAGTTGGAAGTCGGGGAAGTGACGTTGCGGGATATTGTTGATACACTTAAACGCCCGAACCGAGATCCGCGGGATGACTATCCTCAACCTTTGCTAAAAGCGGATGTATTGGATATGAAAGATCTTTATGAAGGTTTGGAAATGCAAGGGACTGTCCGAAACGTTGTAGACTTCGGGGCTTTTGTCGATATTGGTGTACATGAGGATGGGTTAGTTCATATATCGAAGCTCAAAAAGGGGTTTGTCAAACATCCATTAGATGTCGTGGCTTCCGGAGATATCGTAACGGTTTGGGTTGAAGCAGTAGACAAGCAAAAAGGGCGTATTTCATTAACAATGATCCCACCAGCGTCCAAATAAGGCAGATTGAAGTTTAGATATGGATAATAAGGATTTGCAATTGCTTGTCGAACAATTGTCTTTGGAGCACTTCGGAAAAACATTCCGTCACGAAGCTTCCTTTAACGGCCGTTTGCGAACGACAGGAGGAAGATATAAGCTTTCTGATGGCTCGATTGAAATTAATCCAAAGGTAATCGAGTTATATGACGAAGAAGAATTAATCGGGATTATTAAACACGAGTTATGCCACTACCATTTGCACCTTGAAGGAAAAGGCTATAAACATGGAGACGCAGATTTTAAAATGCTGCTGCAGCAAACCGGATCACCAAGATATTGCAAACCGTTGCAGGCCAAGCCAAAGCAGCAATCCGTTATCCACACTTATCAATGCAAATCATGTTCTTTCGTTTATAAAAGACGGCGGAGAATGGACGTGCGAAAGTATAGATGCGGAAAATGCAAAGGTGAAATTGTTTACGTTAGTCTTTAATCAGCAAACGCAAATGGATTGTATGAGTAATTGATCTACCCCCTTAAAATTGTAAGATGCTATTCATCATTGAAGTGGAACGTTTCATATGAAATGTATTAAGGTTATTAGATGATATAAGGCCGCGAAACGCGGTCTTATGCATTTCTTTATTGATTATAGATTAATTTCAATAAAAGTGTTGACGAATGAATCAAGTGTGTCTATAATAGAAAAAGTCGATTAGGAAATGCGAAACAGCTTCTCGATCGAACATGAATGAAATAACTAAACGGCCCCTTGGTCAAGCGGTTAAGACACCGCCCTTTCACGGCGGTAACACGGGTTCGAATCCCGTAGGGGTCACCATTTTTTATAGTATATTATTCCGAGTTTGGAACACAGTATAAAAGGGAAACAACAAACTGTGTGTTTACGTAATGCTAATCCGTTGGGGTATAGCCAAGCGGTAAGGCAACGGACTTTGACTCCGTCATTCGTTGGTTCGAATCCAGCTACCCCAGCCAATCATTTTTTTCGCTCCACGAAAAGAATGGTTTGCGAGTAATGCCGGAAGGTATTAGGAGCAAATCGTGACTCTTCATTTAGAAAGAAACACCACGAGGTATTAGTAGCAAGATTGACGAAAAAACCTTTCCAAACAATATATACGAGCCATTAGCTCAGTCGGTAGAGCATCTGACTTTTAATCAGAGGGTCACAGGTTCGAATCCTGTATGGCTCACCATTCTTTCTAAAAAACTTATTGACAAATGAATAGAGAGTTGTATAATAAAGTTTGTCGCATAATGATCATGCGGTAGTGGCGGAATGGCAGACGCGCTAGGTTGAGGGCCTAGTGGGGGTTAACCCCGTGGAGGTTCAAGTCCTCTTTACCGCACCAAACTTTGATTTATAATGAGCGCCCGTAGCTCAATTGGATAGAGCGTCTGACTACGGATCAGAAGGTTATGGGTTCGACTCCTGTCGGGCGCGCCATACATTTATAAAATATACGCGGGTGTAGTTTAGTGGTAAAACCTCAGCCTTCCAAGCTGATGATGAGGGTTCGATTCCCTTCACCCGCTCCAATAATTATCTAAAAAAACTTTTTCGGAAACACTTGACGATAGAGATCGGAAGTGTTAAGATAGAAAAGTCGCCGTCAAAAACGACGGTAAATGAACCTTGAAAACTGAACAGCAAAACGTCAACAAATAAAGTCTCAAAGCCGACCCCGTCGGCGGAAGAGACAAAACGAATCTTCGGATTCAAAATTGACATCTTAAC